>CAJJCN010000057.1 GCA_905182655.1 Flammeovirgaceae bacterium UBA4465 | reverse complement strand
AGTCCTTTCAGGATTTGCACAAGACAAACCCATGAGAGTTGGGTTGAAATTTGGTGTGCCAAACATAGCAGGGCTAAATTTAGAATATGCGACAGGAAAGTTTGCTCCAACCTTAGATTTCTCTTATTTTAGTCTCGGAGATGAGTCAAGTGGAAAAGTTTCATTCTCCTATATTGAAATCGGGGGCAATTATTATTTTAAGGAAGAAGGTAAAGGTCTTTATGGTCACTTAAGTTATGGTAGGGTAGGCTTGACTGCTACTTATGACGACGCCTTCGGAAAAGGTGAAGGTAAAATGGGAATAAATTTAGTCAATATCAAGATTGGTGCCAAACTAGGCAATGGTTTCTATTTTAGACCAGAAATAGGGTTCGCAGCTGGTGGCGGAGGGACATATGAAGTCACTTATGATGATGCTTCTGTTGTAGAATATGCTGCCCCTTCTGTTTTTGGTGGAGTTGTATTTAACTTAGGTTTTGGAGTCGCATTCTAGTCTAAGTTAGAAGTATTAGGATTTTTAAGAATTCTCTCTTTGAGTAGTTAATCTATCTCACAGAGAGAATTTTTTTATTAAGTTAAAACAAGGAAGCGTATCTCTACTTTCTTAGACAAGGGCGTATTTTTTTTCACACAGCGCCATATGGTTTTTGTTAATTTTTCCTCTAGGAGATTAAATCCGATGAGGGGTCTTAAAAAAAAGAGGAAATCATAGAATTTTACAGGGTTAACTATGGACAAAGCTTTCGGTTGGTCTTGCCAATGTGCTTTTTGAAATAATTTATAGTAAACTTAAGATTTTAAAATAAAATGCTGTTTTTCCATTTTTAAATTGAGAAAAATCAGGCCAATATGAAATAAATCAATGCTCAATGAGATTTTAGCATCATTGCTGATCCTGTTCCATGATTGATGATTTTTTCGATTGTGATGTATATTTAGAAACATGATTACTTTTGGTGGGTGATATAAGGATGATAATAACTCAAGACAATCTGTAAGGTCTTTACGCACCCATGAAGCGTCTAATATGACCATTTCATAGGGATCACGTTGCATGATGTGAAAAAAAGAAGCCTTAGGGTCAATTTTGATGGCAGTATTATTCAAATTTAATTTTTGAGTAGGGAGCGATGTCGCCACCGTGTTTACCAATGATGTATGCTCAATTTGAGTGGTAATGAATTTGATATGACTTAGGTCATTTTTTGAATGAGGTTCATAATCGTAATGAACATATAATAGAGATTGAAGATCCAAGTGAGGTACAAAATTAGCAATGTATTTACGCGTTTTTTTTGAGGCGATCAAGGCATTGATTTGCTCAAGGTTCAAGAGCCGTTTATGGGTTTCCCTAGGCTTGAACCGGCTGCCGTTGTTTTTAATTAACGCCGAATAAAGATTAAATACATAAGGAGAATGTATTTGATGGTCATCTAAGGCATTATTGATATAATTTAAATAATAGAGACTCCTTAGAAAGTAGGAGCTAAGCATCGACAAGGGATTAATTGAGTTTGATAGGATTGATCAAGACAAATTCAGGGATGTTTACGTTAAATTGATGGCCGTCAATGATTCGTTCCATGGTATAATAGCCTACCATTTTACCCACACCAGATTTGAGATTGCATCCAGATACGTATTGATGAGATTGCCCAGGTTCAAGGATGGGTTGTTTTCCAGTCACTCCCTCACCATCAACCTCTTTCAATGGGTAAGTTGTATCAAATATTTCCCAATGCCGTAGTTTCAATTGAACCGTTTTATTACCTTGATTTTCGATGGTAATGCGATAGGTAAAAACAAAATGATTTTGGGTAGGATCTGAATAATCCGCTCGATAGGCTGTTTCAACACTCACTTTTACATCTTCGGTTATATCTGTAACCATAATTAATATCTTCTTAACGGGGAATGAGTTTATGTAATATTTTTTCAATATAATCATCTCCTTAAAGCAATATAGAAAGCTTATGGTTTATTTCCAAGACCTCTAGAAAATCCGTATTAAAAAAAATGAAAGATTCGTATTCTAAATAGAGTTTAAAAAGGGTACAACCTCAAAATCTCAAAAAAAGGAGGCGATTTTTTTTGTCTTTTTCTAGGCTCAAAACCTAAGGGGTTCTCTTCTTTTTTCGAGATCTATTTATAGATGGCTTTAGCCAGACACATAGCAGTCTAAAGGTAAGTCGTGTATGGGTATTTTGAACACTAAATTTATTTAATATAGAAGACAACCCCATGGGCTCAAACACAATAAAAAATCATCGATTTATATAGATGAAGTGGTTTATGAAGAAGCTATTTGGCATAGAGGCGTAAAGCGGCTCATTTCTCAAACATAGATACCTAATTTGAGGATGATCAACGACCAATCTACTTTGAAATCAATCAAACGCCATGCCACTTCTTGACACCCCTACTTGCTATAAGATTATTTTTAAGCTGCATTTATACAAATTTTAAAATCAATTAGAATGACTTATTAATCAGAGGAACGGTAAAAAATTATAATGAATTCACTCATTTTTTTACTGAATTGAGTGAATGGAGGAGTGAATTTTATGATGAAATGAAATCGGTGCTTGTTCTTGAAAATGAAAATGAATTTATTGAAATTATTTGGAATGTAGATATGGATAAATTCAAGATTGCCACATCTGAACCCAGCTTTGCAGCAAAAGCATTGGGTATCAGTGCTGAAGGATATTCTATTCAGTCATTATAATCATATCATTTTGAGTAAGGCTTCCCTTGAACTTTCAAAGTTTCCAATTTTTTTAAACTAGTAGTGCTGAGGTTAGGACGAGTTTTGTGTATATGCGCTCGATTTTACATGGGAATGACTAAGATCTTTAGGGAGGATGATCATTTATTCGTTTGAGAATTATTTATTATCATTGCAGCCTACGAATGATTCAATGAGCTCAAGTGTATTCCAGTCACCATAAATAATAATTTCTTTCTAATTTACAGTGATATAGCTTGAGATATCATCATAATTTATGCTTTCAATTAATGAACCTTCTTGGCAAGCCATCTTGGATAAAAGTTGCCATGAGCCTTATTATACAAACTTAATCGACCAGGTACTATTGGCCTATGCATCAGGTAAAGTATATCCAGATAAAAATGATATTTTCAAAGCTTTTGAATTGTGTCCCTTTCACCAAACAAAGGTGGTGATTTTGGGCCAAGATCCTTATCACGGCGCGGATCAAGCTCACGGATTGTCTTTTTCTGTTAAAAAAGAGGGGATGATGCCGCCGTCACTATTGAATATTTTCAAAGAAATAAAACGAGATTTAGGAAAAGAAATTCCCCAAGAAGGGTCTTTGGTACGTTGGGCTGAGCAGGGAGTACTCTTGTTGAATGCTGTTTTAACGGTCGAAGCGGCACAACCAGGATCACATAAGCATTTGGGTTGGGAACGTTTTACAGATCAGGTGATCGTTCATTTGTCTGAAAAGAAAGAAAATTTAATTTTCCTTTTATGGGGTGCCTTTGCCCATCGCAAAAAGAGATTGATTGATGCTGAAAAACATCTAATTTTAACTTCTGCCCACCCTTCACCACTCTCATGTTATCGTGGATTTCAGGGGAATGGGCATTTTAGTCAAGCGAATTATTTTTTAACTAAGAAGGGATGCCAAGCCATAGCTTGGTAGCTTTCGCCATAATTGAAAAAGTAATCAGTTAATGGTCTTAAAAAGGCGATCCCAGCGTATTTTTTCAAACAAATCGGCTTTATCGTCTAGAGAAAGCCAAATAAAGGAGGCTTCTCCCACAATAAAATCTTCCGAAACAAACCCAAAATACCTTGAATCTAGAGAGTTATGACGGTTATCACCCATCATGAAATAATAATCTTTTGCAAAAGTATATTGCACTACAGGTTTACCTGCTATAAGTAATTGATCCTCTATGATTTCTACGATTCCCTGTTCTTCATAATTGGTTATCGTACTTCCATACATGGCGAGGGTTGAGTCGTTAATATCAATGGTCATGCCCTTGAAAGGAATACGGAGTGGCCCATAATGATCTCCATTCCAGGGATAATAATCAGCATTTGGAAATATTCGGGACTCTATTTTATCTTCGTTATCAAGTTGAAGGTCAACACTTTTGATGAAGCTAAGACTCGCCAGTTGATGGGCAGCGCTTTCAGTGGTATTAATCATATAGCCTTTGCGATTACTTGAACCAAAAGAGGGATAATATTCCCAAATGTTATTTTCTCGAAAAATGCGATCTTTGATATTTTGATCTGTTTCAACAAAATACCGCATTTGCATAAATTCAGGATTATCAGCGGTTGCTTGATTGATGTGCACTTGACCAAATTTTACTTCAATCACATCACCTGAGATCCCGATACATCTTTTGATGTAATGCGTTCTTAAGTCCTTAGGATTCTCAAACTCTGGTGGATAGTTAAATACTACCACATCGTTTCTCTCTACGCGACCCAAACTTGGAAATCGAAATTGAGGAAGTTGTAATCCACTGATATAAGAGGGGAGATCTGTTCCCCAGACTTTGGCATGAGTGAGAGGTAATTGCAGTGGAGTTTTAGGCGTTCTGGGCCCGTACTCTAGTTTACTTACAAAAAGAAAATCCCCAACCAAGAGTGAACGCTCCATCGAAGGTGTTGGAATTACATAAGCTTCCATAAATGCCCAGCGAATGATGGTGGCCGCAAAAACAGCAAAAACAATGGCCTCAAACCATTCTTTAAAAGGTCCTTTTTGAACTTTGGGTAATTCAGTGGCTTTACCAAGGTAGGTAGTCGGACCAAAGGCAACATAAACCATGTAAAAAGGAGCCAATAAAACGCCAAATACTTGGTCTATATAACGATACCTTTGGAATGATTTAAGCAAGTCCAGGTGAATGGTTAGGGCGACAAAGAAATTGGCTACAGGCACAAATAATAAGAGCATCCACCATTTTGGACGACCTACGATTTGTAAATGGATATAATAATTGTAGAGTGGAATAAAACCAATCCATCCTGGTTGCTCAGCCTTTATGAAAAACTTGTAATAGGCAATTGCTTGCAGTAAATACGCTCCCAGCATTAGGGTTACAAAGGAGGTCATACTAAAATCATTGAAATACATATCAGTGCTTTATATTTTTATAAAATCATTCATGGTAAAAATACCTTTCTTGTCTTGAATCCATTCAGCAACGAGTACAGCTCCTAAGGCAAATCCTTCTCTGGAGTTGGCTTCGTGTGTTATTTGTAGGTTATCGATAGCGGATTTGTAGGTTACTACATGCTTTCCTGCAACTTCTGCTTGTCTAAAAGAAGCTATTTTTAAATCGTTTTCCTTGGATGTATCGAGGGCCCATCGATCGTAATGGGGGTGACTCGTGATAATGCCTTCGGCAAGGGTTATGGCTGTTCCACTAGGTTTATCTAGCTTTTGGAGGTGATGGGTTTCATCAATATTTATTTTATAATCTGGATATTGTCCCATGATCTGAGTCAACCATTCATTGAGCTTAAAAAAGATATTGACCCCTAAACTAAAATTAGAAGCGGTTAAAAACGTTCCTTTTTGAGCCAGACAAAGTGCCTCAATGTCAGGTAATTGATCGAGCCATCCGGTAGTGCCAGATATTACAGGTACTTTTTGTCTCAAACAAGCGGCAACGTTATCAAATGCAGAAGAAGGATTTGAAAACTCAATGGCAACATCAGTGTTATGAGTTGCGATTTTAGATAATTTTTCTTGGTTATCAAATTCTACAATTGAGGAGATGTGATGGCCTCTATTAGCAGCTATTTTTTCAATGGATTTCCCCATTTTACCATATCCGATCAGCGCAATATTCATCGTAAACGTTAGAAAGAAATTTTTAATGAGAATCCAATCACGGGCGAAGATAAGGGAGTTGATTGAATAGCGGGCTGCAATTGTGCCAAAAAAGAGTCATTAATTTTAAATTCTCTTAAGTGTCCAGAAATATAAGCTTCGGCCACATTAGTCAAATAAAATAAAGTCATAAGTATGACCAAATAATCTCGGTCTCGTTTAAACCTATCTGCTTGTTGTTTCAAAGAACTGGAGTTGAATTGACCTTCGATTTTGTTTTCCGTATCTGAGCGGTTATCAGTAGTCGCCAGATAGGCATTTCTAAAAGTATGATAAAGTTTATTGTTTTCATTGATAAAATGTGCAAAACCCATAAAACCCGCATAGACGAAGGGAACTTTAAAAGCCTGCTTATTATTAATTTGTCCTAATCCCGGCAGTATGGCCGAAAGCATGGCCGATTTCATAGGATCAACCTTTGAGATCTCTTTGAAATAAATATCAGAATCCATATTCAAGAATCCCGTATCCAGTCTAAATTCCTCTTGTGCATGACTGTGAAAAGTGAAACAGCACATCCACGAAACAGCAAAGAGTACTTTAAATTTCGAGGAGATCCAAGATCCTATTGAGCTCATTAATTGATGTAAAAGGAATACTGATTTCACCTTTAGAATTATTTTTTGACTTAATTTTAATCATCGTTCCGAAATGCGAGGACAGTTGTCTTTGAACTTTTTCTATGTCCGGTGTTATGACCGCAGCTTCAGCGCTCTTGTTGGGTTTCTTATTGACAAGGCCCCTCACCATAGATTCAGTTTTCCTGACAGATAAGCCTTCAGATAAAATTTTCTGAAAAACCTCTAATTGCATCGCTATATCATCTATCACTATAAGCGACCGGGCATGACCCATAGATAAAAGGCCGTCTCTTAATCCAATTTGAATATCGGGGGGTAGTTTCAAGAGACGTAAATAATTGGTCACGGTAGATCTGTTTTTACCGACTCTATCACCTAACTGTTCTTGCTTTAAATCACATTCAGAAAGTAATCTTTGGTAACTTAAAGCAATTTCAATGGCATTTAAGTTTTCTCTTTGAATGTTTTCTATCAATGCCATTTCAAGCATTTGTTGATCATCGGCTTGCCTTATGTAAGCAGGTATTTGTTCTAAACCGGCTTTTTTAGAAGCTTGAAGTCGACGTTCCCCCGAAATAAGCTGATATTTATTTTCAGAAAGCTTACGTACGGTGATAGGCTGAATGATGCCTTGAACTTGAATAGATTGCGCCAGATCATTAAGCGCCTCTTCGTTAAAATAAGATCTTGGTTGAAAAGGATTTACCTCAATTTGAGAAATGGAGATTTCTCCAATAAGGGATGATCGATCACGGATCATAGGCTCCGAATTCATTTCATGTACGATAGACGAGGGTTCAGAAAGCAATGCTCCCAAACCTTTACCTAAACCTGTATTTTTCTTTGCGGCCATTTTAAGCAGCTTTGATTTGATTGCGTTTTAAGATCTCTTTTGCAAGGTTAATATAACTCGTAGCACCTTTGCTGTCGGCGTCATGAGAAATTACAGGTAATCCAAAACTTGGGGATTCACTGAGCTTCACATTTCTCGGAATAATGGTTTCGAAAGCGATCGTTTTAAAATGAGTTCTTATTTCACTCACTACTTGATTAGATAAGTTGAGTCTAATGTCGTACATGGTCATTAAAATTCCTTCAATTTGAAGGGCTGTATTTAGTCTAGTTTGAATGATTTTAATCGTATTTAATAATTTACCCAAACCTTCTAATGCAAAATATTCACATTGAACAGGAACAATTACTGAGTCAGAAGCGGTCAAAGCATTTATGGTAATGAGACCTAGAGAGGGCGAGCAGTCAATAATGATAAAATCATAAGTTTCCCTAACGGCGTTGAGCACACTTTTCATTTTATCTTCGCGATTGTCCAAATTGATCATCTCAACCTCTGCTCCCACCAAATTGATATGGGAGGGAAGGATGTCTAAGTACTTAATATTTGTTTTGTGGACACTCTCCTTTACTGCGATTCCATTGATCATACATTCATAAATACCTGTCGTAATTTGATTAGGATCTAAACCCACGCCAGAGGTAGCATTGGCCTGAGGATCAGCGTCTACAATTAGGGTATTAAACTCTAATGCTGCCAAACTTGCCGCAAGGTTGATTGCAGTGGTCGTCTTTCCAACACCACCTTTTTGATTGGCTACTGATATAATTTTTCCCATACTTTAACGGATCTGAATGTTTTTGGCCTCTAAAAAGTAAACAAATATATGTCAGAAGGAGAGAATTACCCCATTACTTTGGTAAAGAAAACAACAATTAATATTTTGGATACAGATGTCGAGTAAAAATGAATAATCAAGCTAAAACGCCATGCTTATTTATTGTGGTTACTTTTTCTTACCCTTATTTTTTTGTGCCGTTTGATTTGCTTTCATGGCATCTTCAAGACGGGACTGAAATTTAGACTTTTTCTTATTGACGTTTTTCTTTTTATTTTCCTCCATGATCAATTTTATTTTATCTTCATTCACAAACTTCCTAAACAAGGCAATTTGACCGAAAGAAACTAAATTGGTAATGAAATAATAATAAGAAAGACCTGAAGGGTAGGAGTTGAAAAAGAACAAAAACATGATGGGCATGAGGTATTGCATGGTTTTCATAGGACCCTGGATTGTGGTCATTTGTGAATTGGCCATTGTATATAAAATGGTAGATCCTGCCATCAAAAGCGTAAATAAACTTACGTGGTCTCCATAAAATGGGATGTTAAAAGGCAAGGAAAGAATGGAGTCGTATGAGGATAGGTCATCTGCCCAAAGAAATGATTCTAAGCGCAGTTCAATAGCGCTGGGTATGAAATAAAAGAGCGAAACCAAAATAGGAAACTGAAGTAAAACGGGTATGCAACCACTTAATGGATTGATGCCTGCTTTTCTGTAAAGTTCCATTTGGTCCGATTGTGCTTTTTGCATATCTCCGTCATGCTTTTCTTTGATTGCATCCAATTCAGGCTTTAAAACCCGCATTTTTGCCATGGAGATATGGGATTTGTAGGTGAGAGGGGAGAGAATCACTCTGATGATGAGGACCATTATGATAATGATCAGCCCATAATTGGACATGAACTGCTCTAGAAAATTAAAGATAGGGATGATTAAATATTTATTTATAAAAGGCAGAAACACCCAACCTAATTCAATGTTTTGACTAAAGCCTTCGGTTACTTCATTGAGAACACTGTATTTATTGGGCCCAAAAAAGAATTTGAATTGAGCTCGATTATTTACAAAGTCCGTAAAGGGGATTTCAGATGAGAGGGCACCTTGTTTGACAATTTGATCATCGGTAGACGGCGTAAGCGTGATCAATCCTTTGCTGAAGCTATTTTCTGCAATGACTGATGCGGTAAAGAACTTTTGATTGAAGGCCAGCCATTTGACGGGCTCATCTATCGGCATTTCTTCATATTCAGTAGCCGTTTTGCTAATATAATCAGTGTTTCCGCTGATTGAGTAATAGCGCGTTGTGGCACGCTGTCGCGCATCGAGCAGCTCGCGCTCAATTTTTGGCATCTTTCCTTCCCAATAAAAATTGAGGTTTTGGGTATCTATCAATTGATCAAATCCATCATTCTCTATCCGATAGTTGATTTCAAAACCTTTATCATACAAGGTATAGATTTGGCGCAGACGCTTGCCATTCACATCTAGGCTGTAGACTAATTCCGTACTGTCTGTATATTTGATCAATTCAGATTCGAAAAACAGATCTTTTAGAGAAATGCTTTTTGACAGATGGTCAAAATAGATGTCAATGGCATGATTTTCATTGAATAGATGCAAGGGCAAACTATCATAGGTGGTGTAATTTTTTATTTCAACATTTTTAAATGTTCCTCCTTTATTTGTGAATGCAACCTCTAATTCGTCGGTAGTCAGGTTGATAACAGACTCTTCTCCTGCAATTTTTGAGGAGAACAATCCATATTTCAATCTATTTAGTTGATTCAATGAAGAATCCGAGGGGTCCAATGGTAGATTTAAAGCAATCTCATTATTGACTTTTTCAGGCAAACTTGAAGGGGTATTATCAACCACAGGGTTATCTATGATTTCTGAAATAGGGGGTTCAGGGCTGAAAAATTGAAAGTAGACGGCAAGCATGACCATCATCAATGTCAAGCCGATTATATTATTTTTGTCCATAAAAATTACTTAAGAATAAAGTTTAAGTTATTGGTTTTTTTTGTATTTTAATGCCGCCTGAACAAACCCTACAAATAACGGATGCGGGTTGACAACGGTTGACTTTAATTCAGGATGAAACTGAGTTGCGATGAACCAAGGGTGATTATTAAGTTCCATTATTTCTACCAAATGGTTCTCCTGGTTTACCCCTGATGCCATCATACCGGCCGCTTTAAATTGGGATAAATAATCATTATTAAATTCATACCTGTGCCTATGTCTTTCAGAAATTTCATGTTGACCATATACTTGACCTACGAGAGAATCTTGTTCCAGTGAGCATTTGAAGGCTCCTAACCTCATGGTACCACCCATTTCTTTGATATTCTTTTGGTTTTCCATAATATCAATTACCGGATGCTGCGTGCCGTTGTTAAGTTCAGTTGAACTAGCTCCCTCAAGTTTCAAAACATTTCGTGCAAATTCAACAACTGCACATTGCATACCCAAGCAAATTCCGAAAAAAGGTATTTGATGCTCACGGGCTATTTTGATAGCACTTATTTTTCCCTCCACACCTCTTTTACCAAATCCAGGAGCTACCAATATACCGTTTAATTTGCCTAGTAATTCTAAACAATTGTCTTCCTTGATATCTTCAGACTGAATCCAAACGATTTCAACTTTACATTCGTTGACAGTTCCTGCGTGGATAAAAGATTCAATGATGGATTTGTAAGCATCTTTTAGCTCAATGTATTTACCTACCAATCCAACCCTGATTTTTGAAGTTGGATTCTTTAGTTTAACTAAATATTCTTTCCATGCGGCAATGTTTGGTTCTTCTTTACTTTTAATTTTAAACTTATCTAGAACACGTAAGTCAAGTTTTTCTTTGAGCATTAAAATGGGTACATCATAGATGGTCTCTGCATCCAAAGATTCTATGACATGGTCTATCTGAACATTACAAAACAAGGCTAATTTTCTTCTGATTTCATCATTAAGTTCGTACTCAGAGCGGCAAACTAAAATATCTGGTTGTATCCCTGCTTCTAGTAGCTCTTTAACAGAATGTTGGGTCGGTTTGGTCTTCAGTTCTCCAGCAGCTTTTAAATAGGGTATAAGGGTTAAGTGAATGGCAACGACATGATCTGATCCCAATTCAAAACGAGTTTGTCTAACTGCTTCAATAAAGGGCAGTGATTCAATATCACCCACACATCCTCCAATTTCTGTAATAATAAAGTCGTACAATCCCGTTTCTCCTAATTTATAAAAATTAGATTTTATTTCATCGGTAATGTGAGGAATCACCTGAACTGTTTTTCCTAAAAAATCCCCCGCTCGTTCTTTTTGAATAACGTTATTATAAATTTTACCTGTCGTAATATTATTACTTTGAGAGGTAGGAATGTTTAGGAATCTTTCATAATGACCTAAATCAAGATCTGTTTCCGCACCGTCGTCAGTTACGTAGCATTCTCCATGTTCATAGGGATTCAGTGTTCCAGGATCAATATTGATATAAGGATCAAATTTTTGAATAGTAACACTGAAGCCTCGAGATTGAAGTAATTTGGCAAGAGATGCGGCAATGATGCCTTTACCGAGTGAGGAAGTGACGCCCCCCGTAACGAAAATATATTTTGTCTTAGTCATTTGAAAAGAATGCGTAGGTCATGTTACGGTGAACAAAGTTAATTTTTAAAAATGAATATTCAGAGACTTTAAGAAAATTATCTTTCTGGTCTTCAATAATCATACGTTTTATGATAATGAACTCTTTTCATGAGTCAAGCTACAAATTTCAAAAAAGGAAAATGGGGAGAAGGTATTTCGTTCATTTACCCTCAAAGTATTTACCTATTTCATCCACAAGCATTTCAATAGATTCTTTAGAATGCGCTGGGAAATTAGCTATCCTTATGTGCTGATCCTTGAAACTTCCATAGCCAGACCCAATGATTAATTGTTTAGATTTCAAATACTCAATTAAGCCTTTATTCCCACCAAGGACCTCACTTACGCATACCGTTTTAGATCGGTTTAACAGATGTGGAATGATGGTGTTCAGTTCCATTATTTGATCGAAAGTTTGATAAAGCAAGGCCGCTTTGTATTTTGTCTCATTTTGAATTGAAGGGATGCCTTTCAGTTGCATATCTTTCAAAACATTTTTTAACAGATAAAGACTCAAAACATTTGGAGTCTCTGGTGTTTGATTTTTATCACCATTTTTTTTCAAAACAGAAAGGCTGTGATAACTTCCCACAATTTGATTTTTGTATTCTTTGATTTTTGAAACTTCAAAACACTTGGGACCAACAATCCAAACGCCCATCCCAGCAGGAAGTCCAAAACATTTTTGAACAGAAAAATACGCGGTATCTATTTGACTTAAATCTACGGGAATACTCGGAACGGCACTTACTAAATCTAGGGCAATGAGTTTTTCAGAATTATTTTCCCTAATATTTTTGATTTCCTCGGGATTAAATGAGTAACCGATACTTGTTTCATTTTGAGTAATGGAAATCAATTCAGCTTCATTGGGAACCTTAAATTCACTAAATTCTTGACTAAAATCTGACATCTGTGAAGTAGATTTTA
The DNA here is from genome assembly GCA_905182655.1 of Flammeovirgaceae bacterium UBA4465. Classification (GTDB taxonomy): domain Bacteria; phylum Bacteroidota; class Bacteroidia; order Cytophagales; family Cyclobacteriaceae; genus UBA4465. The sequence goes on along the minus strand of CAJJCN010000057.1, from coordinate 55,594 downwards.
ACTGATAGGCAGTCGTGAAATCATAAAATCTTTTAGAAAAAGATCCATTCACGAAATGGTGAGAGCTGTTACTGATTAAATTTTGAATGATTCTTTCCCAAATTTCGGTGGCTGAACTGGTTATAAATACCTCATAATCAGGGGGTATGTTGAGCACATCTGAGAGGAGCTCTTTCATTTCCTGAAAGATCATTTGAAATTCTTTTCCCCTATGGGAAATGGAGCCAATGTTTTCTCTCATGGCATTGTTGAGATGCTGAGTGATCGTAGGGTATAATTGAGAAGGACCGGGTGTGAAAAACAATTGATTTGACATAAAATATATTCAGATAGTTAACTCAAAATTTAAAGTATTAACACCTCTAGAACGACTGAATGACCGTAGTTTTATAGCGTTTATGGTTATTTGAATGAGGAATAATGTGTCCTAGACCCCCCGGCCAAAGAGAATTAATACAAAACTCTAAATCGAATAGTTTCATCAATCCCTTTCAATTCTTTGATGACTTCTTTATCATATTTTTTATCTATGTCCGTTATTACATATCCAATATCCTCATTGGTTTTAAGATATTGCCCTACAATATTAAGCTTATGATTGGCGAGTATATTATTAATTTTAGCAAGTACGCCGGCGGCATTCATATGAATATGAATGAACCTGTGCGCTTCATGTAAAATAGGGAGTGCAATATCAGGGAATCCCACCGTATTAGAAGTAGAACCGGTATTGATGTAATCTATTATTCGAGAGGGGACAAAACTGGCTATGTTTTTTTGAGCTTCCAATGTGCTGCCTCCAATGTGAGGCGTTAAAATGGTATTGGGTAGTCCTCGTAATTCAGAGATAAATTCATCTTCATTACTCATGGGTTCTTTTGGAAACACATCTACTCCAGCACCCGCAACTTTTCCAGATTGGATCGCACTCTTTAAAGCCTTATAATTGACCACATTACCACGACTTAAATTCAAGAAAATCACCCCTGGCTTCATCAGGTCAAATTGTGCTTGTGCAATGAGGTCATTGTTCTCTGGTCTACCGTCTATATGCACAGAAATGACATCAGACTGCGCCATCAGTTCCTCCAAAGATTCACAAGGACTAACATTTCCGAGTCCTAATTTTTCTACAATGTCAAAATAGATGACTTTCATGCCCATAGACTCAGCAACTATAGACAACTGAGAACCGATGCTTCCATAACCAATAATGCCTAACGTTTTTCCTCTAATTTCAAAGCTGTTATGAGCTGATTTGTTCCATTCACCTTGATGCATCCTAGGAATTTTATCAACCAAATTTCGCATCAAAATGATGATTTCTGCCATAACCAATTCAACCACAGATCTTGTGTTTGAATAAGGCGCGTTGAATACAGCAATTCCTCTTTTCTGGGCTGCTTTAATATCTATTTGATTCGTCCCAATGCAAAAAGCACCAATGGCAAGCAATCTTTTAGCATGGCTTAGTACTTTTCCTGTAACCTGAGTTTTGGACCGAATCCCAAGAATAGATACGTCTTTAACCGCCTCGCAAAGTTCTTCCTCAGACATTCCCGCACTGTGTACACTTACTTGATAACCTTCAGTACGAAGTTTTGAAATGGCATTTTCATGGACATTTTCAAGTAATAAAACTTTGATTCTGCTTTTTGGATAAGATAGGGCTCGTTCCATATTATTTTGATAAAAAACTTCGTCAAGATTGGGTGCTTCAAAGTCGGCATGACTGATGACTTTTTCTCTTTTCACATTTTCGGTAAAGGCGTAAAAGGTTTTAGCAAATCCGGCTTGCTTAATTTCATAGTCAGTAAAGCCATCTCCCAAAACATGGACTTCGCCTTTTAATTTTAACTTTTCAATCTGTTTAGGCTTTCCCTTGTTCGAAGAGAGCACGTTGTTTTTGTTAAAACTAACGATATTTCCCTCTGAATCAAACACAAAATCATTGGCAAATACATTTTTAGCTTCAATACCGTATTCTGCAACTACAGGTATGATAAATTCTTTAAAGCCATTAGATAAGATATAAAATTGATTCGCATTTTTTTTAATAAATTCTTTATTTCTTTTGAATGAATTCGAAATTTTATTCTTCAGAGAACTTACCAAAGGCGGTAAGTGATCTTTGTGGGCCTTGATGATGGAAATGCGTTCCTCCAAGGAATCCCTAAATGATAATTCCCCACTCATTCCTAAATCAGTGACTTCCTTCACACGGTTGATAATGGCTTCCTTTTCAGAATTACCTTCTAGAGCAATTTCAGCCAAAATATCGAGTGCTTCTACTTTAGTAAAAGTAGAGTCAAAATCGATAATAAAATGTTTTATGTTTTCCAATTATGATGGTGTATGATTTTAAAATGCAATGTTAATACTTCGTGCAGTTATTTTTTTATAACAATTACTTTATTTTCATGGTTAACCTTCCCTTCTGAAAACTTGAAGAGTTCCGGAGATCGACAGCTCCACATTAATCATTGAAAAAAAATAAATAAAAAATTTCTGTTGGTGACTTGCTTAGATCAAAGTCAAAAAGGAGGATAATTCCACATTACCAATATGAACTAAAACCAACTCAATTATGGGATGAGTTCAACCTCTTCTTTTATTTCATATCTAACTATTTCTCTAAGTTCTTTATAGGCTTTATCCATTGATGATTGCAGATAATGTTGTATTAGTGATATGGGTTATAAAAGTATTCTAGGGATGCTGTTGGTTTTCGGCCCCCAGTGGGTTGATATCTATTTCCCACTACCCAATATGGTATCAACTCCACGAGTGGTAATTAGATTTTTCTTGATTCTTGTTTCTGGTCTACATAGTATGTGGAAAAAGAAAAAAAAAATGATAACATTATCTACAATCATATCGTTAATTTTCAATTTCTATATTTAACAGGCACAAAAAAAGGGAGCATAAAGCTTATTGATGTATTTGAATTAAGGCTCGAAACGGGTGCTGTTGGTCAATGTTAATTTTATTTCTGATGTCAACAATGAAAGGATACGTTTTCGTACTTTCAAGAATAAGAATTTAATTAAAAAGAAGTGAGATTACCAAAGGATAATTCAACTTAAATCTACGAAAGAGTGTTCATAAAATCTGTTATTTAGAATCATTATAAATAATAAAATTATTTGAAATTTATGGCTACTTAAAGTGTTGATTTTGAATATATTACATTGACCATGGAATCTAGGTCTTATAAATCAAAAAATAAGAGGCCTTGCGGGTTTGATTTACAAAAACCCAATATTAGATTTGTAACCACATAGATTAGATCACTAAAAAATAGATGTCTAAAAAATATATACCCAACCGGGGATTCAAACTAGCCACCATATTCTTTCTTGGAATTATTATGGCGACAACTGCCTTCAGTCAAGAAAATGTAATCGATCCGGCGATTATAGCATCAGGTGAAAAATTATACAACGCTAATTGTACTCAATGCCATGCCATCAATGAAGTGGTGATTGGACCAGCGCTCAAAGGAATTGAAGAGCGTCGTGAGAGACCTTGGCTTTTAAGTTGGATAAAGAATTCTCAAAAAGTAATTGAAAGTGGTGATGAATATGCCGTGGCTTTGTACGAAGAGTATAAAAAAGTAGCCATGCCCGCTTACCCATTTACGGATGCAGAGATCATTTCCGTTTTAGAATATATTGATGTCGCCTCAAAGGTGGTTCCTCAGGTGGCTGCCGTGGTTGCGGCAGGAGGAGAGAATGGTGCAGGAGGGAGCAACGAAGGCATATCAAATACTTTCATGTATGCCATACTCATTGTGTTTATTTTCGTTCTGGGCCTCATCTTGGTGGTTTTGGGTTTGATCATCTCACTCTTGACCAAATACATAGGAACGGACAAAGAGGTATCCCATGAAGATCAAGAGTTAGTTATTGATCAAGAAGTCGATGTTTTCGCTTTTCTTAAGTCCAACACGGTTTTAGGTATGATTATTTTCATTTTTGTAGCCGTTGGATTAAAGACAGGTATTGATGGCCTTTTTACGATTGGTGTTCAACAAGGCTATATGCCCACTCAGCCTATTGCCTATTCACACGAACTACATGCAGGGCAGTATGAAATTGATTGTAATTATTGTCACACGGGTGTACGAAAAAGTAAATCAGCAAATATACCATCAGCAAATATTTGTATGAATTGTCATGTAGCCATCAAAACGGAAAGCAAGGAGATACAGAAGATTTATGCAGCTATAGATTATGATCCAGAGACCGGAGAGTATGGTGAGGATATACAACCTATAGAATGGGTCAGGGTGCACAATTTACCTGACTTGGCCTATTTCAACCATTCTCAGCACGTCAAAGTAGGTGGGCTAGAATGTGAGACGTGTCATGGTCCGATCAAAGAGATGGAAGTAGTTTACCAATATTCTAACCTTACTATGGGCTGGTGTATCGGTTGCCATCGAGAGGCCAAGGTAAAGTCAAAGGGTAATGATTATTATACTAATTTAGTAGAATTACATAACGAAAAGAATACGAAAGAGCCGATGAAAGTGGAAGATATTGGTGGTCTTGAATGTTCTAAATGTCATTATTAATACACAGCGTACGAAACAGCTAAAATGAAAGAAACAAAAAAATACTGGAAAGGACTGGAGCAGCTTCAGAAAACTCCAGGATTTGAGAAATACGCTAACAAGGAGTTCGCACAAGAATTGCCCTTAGGTGATAGTGATGGAGAAACATCACGCCGAGATTTTTTAAAAGTGATGGGCTTTGGAGTGGCTGCAGCATCCTTAGCAGCTTGTGAAACGCCTATAAAGAAGGCGATACCTTACGTTAAAAAACCAGTAAATGTAGATCCTACCATTGCCAATTACTTTGCGTCTACTTACACGTTAGGCAGTGATCAGACAAGTGTTGTCGTTAAAACTAGAGAGGGCAGACCCATCAAAATTGAGGGTAATAAACTGTCATCAGTAACGGGTGGAGGCACAAGTGCTCAAATAGAAGCATCTGTACTTTCATTGTACGATCAAGAAAGATTAAAAGGTCCAGTCGCCAAAGGGAAAGAAGTTTCTTGGGAAGAAATAGATATCAAAATCAAAAGTGAATTGGCGGCTGCTTCTGGACCCATTTATTTGGTAACCAATAGCTTATCAAGTCCTTCTACCCAGAAAGTGATCGAAGGATTCAAAAACAAATATGCCTCACTTACCCATGTGGCGTACGACCAAAATTCAGTAAGTGGTCAATTGGATGCCAACTTTGCGGTATTTGGGAAACGCGCATTGCCGTCATATGATTATTCAAAATCCAAAACAATTGTATCCTTTGGATACGACTTCTTGGGTACAGGAGTGAATACTCCGCTTGCCAATAAGCAGTTTGCTGAAAGCAGAAGATTATCTGCCTCTAAAAAAGAAATGTCTCGATTGTATTCGTTTGAAAGCATTTTGTCCCTTACGGGTGCCAATGCTGATTATAGGACTCCGATCAGGGCTTCAGAACAAGGCGCTTATATTGCTAGTCTCTACAACAAGATAGCGAAAGAAACAGGAGGTCAGGTCATCGATGGTTTACCCTCGGTTGATAACAAAATCTTAGCGAAAGCGGCAGGCGACTTAATGCATGCGAAAGGATCGTCTATTGTGGTATCTGGTTCCAATGATGTAAGTGTTCAAATGTTCGTCAATGCCATTAATGCGATGTTAGGGAATATTGGTACTACGATTGATTTTGAGAGGCATCAAAATATTAGATCAGGTGATGATAAATCTTTTGGTCAATTCGTAAAAAAATTATCCTCTGCAGGGGGAGTGATTTTTTATAACTGTAATCCTGTTTATGACCATCCACTAGGATCCAACATAGCAGCGTCGCTCAAAAAAGTTAGCTTCTCAATTTCTACCACAGATAGGATGGATGAAACCAATTCCTTGGTTTCATATTTAGCACCAGACCATCATTATTTAGAGGCTTGGAATGATTTTGAGCCCGTTCAGGGCAAATACAGCCTTTCACAACCAGCTATTTCTAATTTATTCAATACCAGACAGGTTCAGGATAGTTTGCTTTCATGGGCAGATATGGGGGTCAATTATTATGATTTTTTAAGAACCAATTGGTCTGAAAATTTAACTTCCCTCAGTAATAAAGCCATCGTTGATTTTGATGCCTTTTGGGAGCAATGTCTACATGACGGAGTTTTCGAACCTGAAAAAGTTGCAGCTAATAAAGTTGAAACTGATTTATCAGCGCTTGGAAAAGCTTCGTTTAATATCTCTAAACCAGGTTCATTCCTAGAGCTAGTCATATTTGAAAATGGCACAGTAGGAAATGGGATTCAATCTAACAATCCTTGGTTACAAGAAATGTCAGACCCCATCACCAAAGCCTGTTGGGACAATTATTTGACGGTATCTCCTAAACAAATAGAGGAATGGGGGATCGAGTTGGGCGATATGACTACTCAAAAGGTCAACTTATCGGTGAACGGTCAAAGCTTAACGCTGCCAGTATTACCTCAACCAGGGCAGAAATACGGTACTGTAGGTTTAGCCATTGGATATGGTAGATCTGTCGCGGGTAAGGTGGGTAATGACGTGGGTGTGAATGCCTACCCAATGGTCAACGTGGATGAGACTGGGCAGCTTAACTATAATATTTACGCGAATGTAACCGTTGAGCCAACGGAAGAAGAGTACCCCATAGCGCAGACGCAAACGCATCATACGTTCATGGGCAGAGGCAATGTCATCCAAGAAGCAACCTTGTCGGAGTATCAAAAAGATCCCCAGGCGGGCAGGCACATGCCTAAAATTGCTACCTCAGAAGGGTTCAAGAAGCCTACGGCGGTTTCATTGTGGAAAGGGCATCAATATGCCAATCACCATTGGGGCTTGATGATTGATTTGAATTCTTGTACTGGATGTGGTACTTGCTCTATTGCCTGCCAAACAGAAAATAATATTTCTGTGATAGGAAAGAAAGAGGTACTCAATAGGCGTGATATGGCTTGGATCAGAATAGATCGCTATTATTCAAGCGATTCTAATGGGGATAGCTATGCTGATATGGAAATAGCGGCAGAAAATCCTGAAGTTACGTTTCAGCCAATGATGTGCCAACATTGCAACAATGCCTCTTGTGAGACGGTTTGTCCAGTAGCAGCAACTACGCATAGTTCTGAAGGACTGAATCAAATGACCTACAACCGCTGTATAGGGACAAGATATTGTGCAAATAACTGTCCTTATAAAGTAAGAAGATTTAATTGGTTTAAATTTCATGATAACGAGCAATTTGGAGACAACCTTGCGATGAATAATGATTTGGGTAAGATGGTTCTTAATCCAGATGTAACCGTGCGTTCAAGGGGAGTCATAGAGAAATGCTCATTTTGTGTGCAACGTATTCAGTCAGGAAAGCTTGAGGCTAAAAAAGAAGGAAGAAGGCCTATAGATGGAGAAATCACTACAGCGTGTGCTTCATCATGTCCATCTGAAGCTTTGGTATTTGGAGATATGAAAGATCCTAAATCAAGAATATCTAAAATGCTTCAAATTAAATCAATGGACAAAGGTGTTGAAGCTCAAGAGCCAAGAGCGTATCACGTTTTGGAAGAATTAAGAGAAATGCCAAATGTTTGGTATTTGACGAAGATCAGAAATAAAGATGAAAAGAAGGAAGCATCTAATGCTCACTCTTAAAGATTAGAATATGAGTTCAGAATCAGTAATTAGAGAACCTTTAATAACGGGTGGAAAAACAGTCCACGATGTAACCGAAGATATTTCTAGACGTGTTGAGGAAAAACCAACCAAATTATGGATGTTGGCCATGACCATTTCACTAGGTCTTCTTGCAGTAGGTGCCTACACCGTGTTCTTGCTCTTGTGGGAAGGCATAGGTATGTGGGGCCTAAATAAAACTGTTGGTTGGGCCTGGGACATCACTAACTTTGTGTGGTGGGTAGGTATTGGTCATGCGGGTACGTTGATTTCGGCTATTTTGTTATTGTTTAGACAACGTTGGAGGATGTCGATCAATAGGGCTGCTGAAGCCATGACTATTTTCGCAGTTATCTGTGCTTTGCAATTTCCTATTTTACATACAGGAAGGCCTTGGTTAGCTATTTATTGGATGTTTCCCTTACCCAATACCTTTGGATCACTTTGGGTTAACTTTAATTCTCCCCTTTTATGGGATGTTTTTGCTATTTCCACTTACTTCCTCGTATCATTAATTTTTTGGTACATCGGTTTAATTCCTGATTTTGCAACGATAAGAGATCGTGCCAAGAATAAAATTTCTAAATCTATTTATGGCGCCTTAAGTTTTGGTTGGGATGGCGCTGCGAAGACCTGGAGTAGGTATGAAACAGTTGCCTTGGTTTTGGCAGGCTTAGCCACGCCATTGGTGCTTTCAGTGCACACGATTGTCTCTATGGATTTTGCAACTTCGGTGATTCCTGGTTGGCATACTACAATATTTCCACCCTATTTTGTAGCGGGAGCAATATTCTCGGGATTTGCAATGGTTTTGACGCTCATGATCGTTACTAGAAAGGTATATAAGCTCGAAGATTACATTACCATACAGCATCTTGAGATGATGAATATTGTCATTATCATCACTGGGTCTATAGTAGGAGTGGCCTATTTAACAGAATTATTCATTGCTTGGTATTCAGGAGTAGAAGCAGAGCAATATGCGTTTTTAAATAGAGCGACGGGACCTTATTGGTGGGCATATGCTGCGATGATGACCTGTAATGTGGTTTCACCCCAATTATTTTGGTTCAAGAAGATTAGGACCAACATTGCTGCCACATTTGTGTTATCTATTGTTGTGAATATTGGCATGTGGTTTGAACGATTTGTAATTATCGTGACTTCTTTGCATCGAGATTTTCTTCCCTCTAGTTGGGCTATGTTTTATCCAACTTTTGTTGATGTGGGAGTATATGTATTTACGTTTGGGTTATTTTTTACTTGTTTCTTTTTGTTTGCGAAGTTCTTTCCCGTGATCAATATGGCTGAAGTAAAGAGTATTATAAAGACAACAGGAGAAAAAGCTAAGTGATGTCAAATACAAAATTTATTTTAGGTGTATACGAGGATGAAGATATTCTTTTAAGCGCAATAAAAACCATTAGAACCGCCGGAGTCAAAATACATGAGGTGTATAGCCCTTTTCCCGTTCACGGCATTGATGATGTGTTGGGATACAAACGATCTAAATTATCCATTGTCGCCTTCTTGTTTGGTGTACTAGGTACTTCTCTGGCATTAGTCATGCAAGTAGGTATGATGGGTGTTGATTGGCCGATGATTATAGGAGGTAAAGATTTTATTCCGTATCCTTCATTTGTGCCCGTAATATTTGAGTTAACGGTCTTATTAGCTGCTTATGGCATGTGTTTTACGTTCTTCATAATAAGTGATTTAAAGCCCTGGGCAAAACCAAGAATTTTTGATTTAAGGATTACTGATGATAAGCATGTCATGGCCATTGATTTAGATCAAAACAAAATCGATGTTGCTAAAATTGATCAAATTTTGAAAGATAATGGTGCAAGTGAAGTAAATCAGAAAACCTTTGATGAGGCTTAAAATGAAAATAAATACTATTTATACAACCGTCATAGCGCTGTTCATGTTCTCGTGTGCAGCTGGACCCGATAATCCCGGTGTTGAATTCTCACCGCAGATGTATCATTCAATACCTTATGAACCATTGAGCCAGATCATCGATAAAGAAGCGGGTAGATGGGTCAGCTCAAATGGAGAAGATGTTCCTGCTGAATTCTACAACTCAAACCCTTACAATTCATTCAATATGACCATGAGGGAGCCGGTGAAGGGTACGGTCAAAAGAGGTCAATATTTAACCCCCACATTTGCTCCCGATGACTATGCTGCCGCAGATTTATTATTAGAGAATCCATTAGATTCAACCAAAGCCATTCTCGCAGATGGTAAAGCTTTGTATACCCGCTTTTGTAGTCACTGTCATGGTGCCAAAGGCATGGGTGATGGTAAAGTAGGTAAGGTGTATAAAGGGGTTACGGCATATACTTCTGCTTCAGTAGTAGATAAGGGAACGGGACATATTTACCAAGTCATTACACATGGCAAGGGAAGAATGGGTTCGCATGCTTCCCAAATAAGTCCAGAGGAGCGTTGGAAGATCGCTATGTATGTTAAAGTTTTACAGCAATAAATTCGCATGTCTATGACCACGGTAGAAGAAAAATATGATTTTTCGGCGAAAGCCAAAAAGAACCTCTTAATTACGATAGGGATTGGAATTTTCCTTACGGTTCTAGGTATTGTCTTAATGAATATGGGCGGGCATCATGAGGAAGGTGCTCACGAAGGTGGACATGCTTTTAGTTGGGTCAATCGTTTAGGCGTTGATATCTGGATCAACAATATTTATTTTACAGGAATTGCAATTGTAGGGGTGTTCTTTTTTGCACTACAATATGCGGCACAAGCAGGTTGGTCTGCAGGAATAAAAAGAATTCCCTTAGCCTTTGGTAGCTGGTTACCCATCGCAGGGATCCTTATGCTGGTCAGTTTTTTTGTATTTGGGCATGACCTTTTCCATTGGACACATCACGATTTATATGATACTACTTCACATGAATTTGATAGTATTATCAATGCCAAAAAAGCTTATTTCTTTTGGCCTTTAAGTGAACACCCATCGACCCCTGTATTTTTTATAGCCAGAATGTTATTCTTCTTTGGTTTGTGGTATTATTTATTTACTAAACTGAGAAAGTTAGCTTTTCAAGAAGATTTAGAAGGAGGTACTGCCTCTTGGTACAATATGAGAAAGCTATCGGCGGTATTTTTAATTATTTTTGCTGTTACCTCTTCCATAGCCGCATGGGATTGGGTGATGTCTATTGATACGCATTGGTTCAGTACCATGTTTGGCTGGTATGTTTTCGCCAGTTGGTGGGTAACTACCCTCGCGTTAATCACTTTTATTACGATTCACTTAAAAGAGAAAGGCTTACTTTCAATTGTTAATGAAAATCATCTACACGATATCGGAAAATTTGTATTTGCGTTCTCTGTATTTTGGGCCTATATATGGTTCTCGCAGTTTCTGTTAATATATTATGCCAATATTCCTGAAGAAACCATATATTTTGTTGAAAGATGGAATAATGATCAATATGGAATTATTTTCTTTGTGAACTTGTTTTTAAATTTTGTATTGCCCTTCTTATTGCTAATGCCAAGAGATGCAAAGCGTCACACGGCCATTTTAAAAGTGGTTACCCCGATTGTTATTTTTGGGCACTGGATTGATTTTTATTTAATGATTACTCCAGGTACGTTAAAAGAAAATGGAGGTTACGGATTAGTAGAATTTGGGACCATGTTGATTTATGGTGGTGCCTTTTTATATGTGGTATTAAATAGCCTCTCGAAAGCACCGTTATTTGCTAAAAACGATCCTATGTTGGATGAAAGTTTACACCACCACGTACTATAAATTATAAACAATTCTATGTTGAATACAATTATAATCATCGCCGCAATTCTCATTTTGGTAATATTGTTTGCCATATTTAGGGTATCATCTCTTGTTGATGTGATCAAAGGAGATTCAAGTACTAAAATTCCTTCTTCAAACGGACTGCAAGCCAACTTATTGCTATTATTTCTAATTGCGGGTTTAATCGGTGGTTTTTATTATTCCTTCGGAGGTTTAGAAGACGATTTTGTGCTACCAGTGGCTTCTAAGCATGGTGTCATTACTGATACGCTATTCTGGTGGACGATGGCCATTACGGGTGTTGTATTCATTGTTACCCACATCTTTCTTTTTGGTTTTTCGTGGAAATATCAGCACCGTGAAAATCAAGTGGCCTATTTCTATCCGCACAACAATAAATTAGAAATGATTTGGACCATCATTCCTGCTATTGTACTTGCAGCTCTTGTTTTTACAGGATGGAAAGCCTGGATGGATATTACAAGAGAATCGCCAGAAGGTTCGGAAGTAATTGAAATTATGGGATATCAATACGCCTGGTCGGTGAGATATCCAGGAGCAGACAACGTTTTAGGAGACTATGATTATTTAAAGATTGATGCTACCAATCAAATGGGCATTGATTTCTCTGATCGAGCTTCCTTTGATGATTTTATTCCTAGAGAAATCCACGTTCCTAAAGGAAAACCTGTCCGTTTTAATATACGAGCGCGAGATGTGATCCACAGTGTGTACCAACCTCATTTTCGTTTACAAATGAATGCGGTACCGGGTATGCCTACGCAGTTCTGGTTTGAACCCACAAAAACTACCGAAGAGATGCGTGCAGAAACTAAAAACCCCGATTTTCAATACGAACTTGTATGTAATAAAATATGTGGGCAAGGCCATTTTGCTATGAGATATATCATTGTGGTTGATGAGTTAGAGGATTATAAGGAATGGTTTAAGTCCCAAGAGCCTTGGTTAAAACAAAATGCAGATTACCTCACAGAAGTACCTGCGAAATTAAGAGAAGCGGCGAGTATTGTGGCAGGGATAGAAAATCCTTCAGATTTAGATGCCCCGAACGGTTTAACAATTAGTGGTTCCAAATAATTAAATTATGTCGATTACAGATATTCAAGTTACAGACGAGTTGGTTCATGATGATGATCATAATGAAGAACATCATGAGCAAAGTTTTATTTTTAAGTATATTTTTTCAACAGATCACAAAACGATTGCCAAACAGTTTTTGATCACAGGTATTTTTTGGGCGATTCTAGGGGGCGGGCTTTCAGTTATTTTCCGTTTGCAGCTAGGGTTCCCTGATATGGATATGGGTTTCCTTCAGCCTTTTTTAGGGGATTGGATTTCTAACTCGGGTAAACTAGATCCAGAATTCTATTTGGCCATGATTACCATGCACGGAACGATCATGGTTTTCTTTGTTCTTACAGCAGGTTTAAGTGGAACTTTTAGTAACTATTTGATTCCTCTTCAGCTCGGAGCCCGTGATATGGCCTCAGGTTTTATGAATCTTCTATCTTATTGGTTCTTCTTCCTTTCTAGTGTGATCATGTTCATATCTATGTTTTTATCCACGGGACCTGCAAGTGGTGGATGGACGATATATCCTCCTTTAAGTGCCTTACCACAGGCCATGAGTGGATCAGGAATGGGAATGACCCTCTGGTTGGTATCTATGGTTTTCTTTATTGCCTCGACTTTATTGGGAGGAATCAATTACATAACTACTGTCATAAATTTAAGAACTGAAGGCATGACGTTCCGAAGGATGCCTTTGACGATCTGGGCTTTCTTTATCACAGCTATTTTAGGCCTATTGTCCTTTCCTGTATTGGTTGCTTGTGTCCTGTTACTCGTGTTTGACCGATCTTTTGGTACAAGTTTTTACCTTTCAGAAATATTTATTGGAGGAGAGGCGCTTCCAAACTTAGGAGGTAGTCCTATTCTATTCCAACACCTATTTTGGTTTTTAGGTCACCCGGAGGTTTATATAGTGATTTTACCTGCATTAGGTATCACATCCGAAGTGATCTCAACCAACTCGAGAAAGCCTATTTTTGGATATACCGCAATGATAGGTTCCATTTTAGCGATTGCATTTTTATCCTTCATTGTATGGGCGCATCACATGTTTATTACGGGAATGAATCCGTTTTTGGGCTCTATTTTTATGTTCCTTACCTTGATCATTGCCATTCCATCTGCAGTCAAAGCTTTTAATTACATTACTACCTTATGGAAGGGTAATCTTGTTTTCACACCTGCTATGTTGTTTTCGATTGGATTAGTATCATTCTTTATATCAGGAGGGTTAACGGGTCTTTTCCTTGGTAACGCTGCGATTGACATCAATTTGCATGATACTTACTTCGTAGTAGCACATTTTCATCTAGTCATGGGAAGTGCAGCTTTCTTTGGCTTGCTTGCGGGGGTTTATCATTGGTTCCCTAAAATGTTTGGTAGGATGATGGATGAAAAGTTAGGCTATATCCATTTTTGGCTGACTTTTGTAGGGGTGTATCTTGTGTTCTTCCCATTACATTATATAGGTATTGCGGGCTTCCCAAGAAGGTATTATTCATTCACTAATTTTGATGCATTTAGTTCATTTGTAGATTTAAACTCATTTGTAACGGTGGCAGCGATCATTACCTTTGGTGCTCAGTTCATCTTCCTATTTAACTTTTTCTATAATATTTTTAAGGGTAAAAAAGCACCATCCAATCCATGGAATTCCAATACATTAGAATGGACAACGCCACGGATACCTGAGCATGGTAATTGGCCTGGTGATATCCCAAAGGTTTATAGGTGGCCATATGATTATTCTAAGCCAGGAGCGAAGGATGATTTTATCCCACAAACAGTACCTTATCACCAGACCAAAGAATCGAACACAGATTTTGAGAACGAAGAGAGTAAAAAGGAGCAATCTGCTTCTTAACACTTTAGTTAAAATCAACAATGAATAATTTAGAACTAAGCAATGTAGGTTCAGTAGCTATTAAGCTTAAGGCTTACTATGATTTATTGAAGCCAAGATTATCCTTTCTTGTCGCATTTTCTGCGGCATTTGGTTTCTTGTTAGGCGCTGAAGGTACGCCTGATCTATTTCTTTTATTGATGCTCAGTGTGGGTTCATTCCTTATTTCAGGTTCTGCAGTGACTATTAATCAAGTCATTGAGCGGAATTTGGACACCTTAATGAAGCGAACTTCTGGACGTCCGATACCTACGTCTAAAATAAGTCATTTAGAAGCGAGTATATATAGCGTAGTAGTATTTGTTGTCGGGATTATTATGGTGGCTTATTGTACTAATGTGTTCGCGGCGCTACTAGCTACAAGCTCTTTGATTATTTATGCCTTTGTGTATACCCCCTTAAAAAGGGTAGGCCCCGTAGCTGTGTTTGTTGGAGCCATTCCTGGTGCATTGCCCCCTTTAATAGGATGGGTTGCCGCAACGGGTACGCTTACTTATGAAGCCTGGATTATTTTTGGTATCCAGTTCATTTGGCAGTTCCCCCATTTTTGGGCCATTGCTTGGGTGTCAGACGATGATTATAAGAAAGCTGGTTTTAAGTTATTACCGGGTGGGGGCAAAAAAGATCTGAACACGGCCATTAATATCATGGTTTACACGCTTTTCCTATTGCCTTTGGGTTTACTCCCGAGTTATTTTGGTTTGACGGGCTTAAATAGTGGTATTGTAGCTACTTGTTGTGGCGCTTTATTTTTGGGACAGACCTTTCAATTAATGAAAGATAATTCCCATAAATCAGCTTTAAGAATCATGTTTGGTTCGTTTATTTATCTCCCTATAGTTCAGATATCATATTTATTCGATAAATTATAATGGAAAATACAGCGGTTATTTTCGCAAATAGAAATATTAAAATAAAATCAGTCAATGCAAAGAAATTTGCTTTATGGCTTTTCATCGTCTCTATTTGTATGCTTTTTGCAGGTTTGACAAGTGCTTATATTGTAAAAAAATCCGATGGTAGGTGGTTGCAGTTTGATATGCCTGACATGTTTTTGTATTCTACCCTAGTGCTCGTCTTAAGTAGTGTGGCAATGCATTGGACTTATTTGAAAGCAAAGAACAACTCACTGAATGCAGTCAAGATGGGTATTACAGTGACTGCAGGGATAGCCATAGTCTTTTTTTATATGCAATATTTGTCATGGACCAAACTAGTTGCTCAAGATGTTTTTTTAGTAGGTAACCCCTCGGGTTCTTTTGTGTATATATTTTCAGGACTACATTTGGCTCATCTGATAGGGGGCTTGGTATTCCTATTAGTAGTTTTTTTAGATACTATGAGTTACAAAGTCCATTCTAAAAGTATGTTGGCCATTGAAATGTGTACAACCTACTGGCATTTCCTTGGTGGACTATGGATTTATTTGTACCTTTTTTTAGTAATGAACAATTAATCATTGATTATGTCAAGCACAGCTATAGAAATTGAAGAAAAGGAAGATTTATGGGGAGGTGGTGTATCACCTATGAATGTAAGTTATGGAAAACTAATGATGTGGTTTTTCTTGCTTTCGGATGCATTTACTTTTTCTGCATTACTCATTACTTACGGTCTTATCAGATTCAGTCATCCTGCATTTGAAGGCGCTATTGATGATTTTGTTTTTTCCCAAGAATATTGGCCTGTTCCAGAGGTGGTCTTTGAAGCAGTTCCTTTCCTTCATGGAGTACACCTACCATTGATTTTTGTAGGATTCATGACATTTGTCTTAATCTTAAGTAGTGTAACGATGGTTTTAGCTGTTGAAGCAGGTGAAAGAATGGATCGTAAAGGGGTTGAGAAGTGGATGCTTTGGACGCTGTTAGGAGGGATTGCTTTTTTGAGTTGTCAAGCTTGGGAGTGGAGTCATTTTATTACGGGAACGGATACGGGATCGCAATTACTTGATGGGACTCTTTTTCGTGGGGCAAATCTGACTATGAATGAATATGGACCTCAAAATTTCGCCGCCTTATTTTTCTTCATAACAGGCTTTCATGGGTTTCACGTTTTCAGTGGTGTTATGTTAAATTTTATGGTGTTCTTTCAAGCGGTTACTGGTAAACTAGAACGTACAGGCCATTACGAAATGATTGAAAAAGTTGGTCTTTATTGGCACTTTGTCGATTTGGTTTGGGTATTTGTTTTCACCTTCTTTTATCTGGTTTGACTTTAAAAAATATTAAAACAAATTAAACATGCAACAGAATACACCTATTGAAGTAAAGCCTATAGATAAGGATAAAGTAAAAATGTTTTTGCGAGTTACCTTGTATCTTTTTGTAATCACGGTATTTGAATTCGCCATCGCCTTCACGGTTCCGCACGAATATAAATGGTTAAGAATTTTTATTTTTGTAGCGTTAACCATAGTCAAAGCCTATTATATCATGTCGGAATTTATGCATCTGGGACATGAGAAAAGATCTCTAAAAATGTCGATATTATTTCCATTATTATTTGTGGCGTTCTTATTATTTATTTTACTCTTCCAAGCGGATGCCATTTATCAAGCAGTTTATTAATTGAAGAAATTTTTAAAGTTTTTCATTCTAATTGTTGTCTTTGGTTTACCAATCAGTTGGTATCTGTTTCTTCAAGCGTTTGGTCAAAATCAGTTTAAATTATCACCCATAGGTATTGTTAATGAGACTTGTGAAATAGGGTCGGGCACTTTATATATACTGGATACAGCCGTATTTGATGATGAAAAGACACAACTCCAACGATTGATGCTTCAGCTTGAAGAGAAGCAGTGGTCGCATGACTTTTATATAGCCAAGGACCATTGTTTTGGTGATTTTAATAAGTATCCTTTAATACTTGTTGGAAGTAATCGTGAGATCATTGGGCATTATGGATTGAGTATTGAAGAAGTAGATAGAGTTCTTGTTGAGTTTGATTTGCTCAACCATTTACAAGAGATATTATGAACAATAAAAATTATTTAGTTTTAATAAGGATCGTATCTGTGGTCGTTCCTTTATTGGTGGCCTTCTTATTATTTTTTCCTGCTAA
Organism: Flammeovirgaceae bacterium UBA4465; assembly: GCA_905182655.1. Taxonomy (GTDB): domain Bacteria; phylum Bacteroidota; class Bacteroidia; order Cytophagales; family Cyclobacteriaceae; genus UBA4465. The sequence goes on along the minus strand of CAJJCN010000057.1, from coordinate 38,035 downwards.
ACTAGATTTGGGTGATTGGGTTTATCATATACCGGCTTTTAATGCGTTCTTGAATACATCGACGAGCCTCTTACTTATTGGAGCGCTGATCGCTATTAAAAATAAAAACATCAAATGGCATCAAGCGTTGATGACTGCTGGATTCAGTTTAGGGGCTATATTTTTATTAACTTATGTTTTATACCATTCTTCTGCTACCACCACCATCTTTGGAGATATCAATGGTGATGGAATGCTGTCAGAGGATGAAAGTGTGCTGGTGAGCATAAGTAGACCAGTGTATGTGGGGATACTGATATCCCATATCGTATTATCGGTTATTGTGATACCTCTTGTATTGACCTCTTTCTTTTATTCTCTCAACGCAAGAATAGAAGAACATAAAAAAATAGTTAAGTTTACTTTTCCCATTTGGCTTTATGTTTCTATGACAGGGGTCATTGTATACTTGATGGTAAGTCCTTATTATATGCATTGATGAAATGAAAGCGAAAAAATTTGTATTTCTTGCAATGGGTCTTCTAAGTACCCAAATAATCAATGCGCAGTGTGTGATGTGTCGGACACAGGTCGTCAATAATGTGAGTCATGGAGATGTAGACTTGGCAGTGGGCCTTAATTTAGGCATCATTTACCTGTTTTCAGCTCCTTACGTATTGATCATGTTTGTCTTTGTCTTGTGGTATAAGTACTTTTATTTGAATGGTAAAAAAAACAAGGTCGTCAGCAGTTTTTAATGGACGCTGTCCAAGGTGCAGGGATGGTAACATATTCAAAACATCAGTTTTCACTTTTAATAATTTCACAAAAATGAATCCACGTTGCCCTAATTGTAATTTGGACTACGAAGTGGAACCTGGTTTCTTTTATGGAGCTTTATACATAAGTTATATTTTTTCAGTTGGCATATTCGCGGCCGTTACGATTATTTTATTTGTCTTTTTTGATGACCCCGAATCAAAAGTTTATATCACTACAGTGATCGTACTATCCATTATATTCTACCCGTTTAATTACCGTTTTTCAAGGATCATATATCTACATTTATTTGGGAGAGTGAAATATGATGATAGTTTGAGAACTAGTTAGTTTCGTTTCCTTTAATTTAGTCGTAGATGCGCTTACGATTAATCAAAATAGCTGTTTTATGGTTTTTTAGTGCTGGTATAATAGCCTATTGGTTAAATACGGGTAAGGAGGGGCAGGTTTCTCGTGAAATAAATCATAAGATCTCCTCGGTTATCAGCGATCAGTTGACGGCTCTTCAATTTTTTTTAGATCAATCTATGCATCAAAATGATGCGGATCTGCCACAGTCTTTTAATCCAAATTATCCCACCTATGGTTACCGAGATGGGGATCTTATTTTTTGGAATTCCAATGCCTACTTCCCCGCATATGAACATATCAAGACAGCGGAGACAGTTGTTTTTTTTTCAAATGAAAATATAAGTGTTATTTGCCTTAGGGTGGCAAAGCAGGAAGTTTCTGGCGCCTTATTTGAACTATACTCCATCATTCCTATTGCTTCAACCTTTGTTTCTAGAGATAATGAATCTGTCACCGTATTTAATGAAGATTTATTTTCAGCGTTAAATATTGGCTTCAGTGTTAATGGATTCCCGGTCAGTTACGACGATAAAGTCTTATTAAAATTGACAGTAGAGAATAGCCCATCAGCTATTTCTGAGCTAAACTTAGTATGGCTTTTGATTATTGTATTCACTGTATTTTATACGATCAACTTAGTTTTTAACTTTTTAGCAGTAAAATCATCGGAGGGTTATTTATGGGTTTTGGTGATGTCATTTTGCTTTTGGATCGCGTATTTTATTTTGATGCATATGGGAGGAATTCGTTCATTTACCCTTTTTGAATTTATATTAATTCCTGATCTTATTTCCCTCAATTTTGAACAATTACTTTTCTTTTTTTTATTTTTATTTATCATACTATTTAAGCTTACCGCTGCCTTATTTAAGTCCAAGCAAGTGGTTGAACTGACGATCGCTAGATTCAGAACCATCACTATTGTTTTTTCTTTCTTATGTTCGATAATTAACGCCCATTTATTGTTTTATGGAATTGAGTTAATTGCCCATTACAGTCAAGTTAATTTAGACATTACAGAATCGGTACTATTCAGTAATCATCGGATCATGTTCTACATTCTTTTGATGGTATTATCCTCTTGTTATTTCTTTTTGAATCATATTTTTTACAAGTTTTTTATAAAGGCCTATATCTTTCCACAGCATTTAGCGTATGTGGTTATCTTATTACTGACCTATTCTATTGGCCCTTTTGGAGGTCAATGGGACATCTTAGTCCCTCAGTTGATGGTTTGGGGCGTCATGTTTTTCACAAGCTGTTCTTTTCAATTAAGTAAGCCTAAATACATCACTCTTTTTTATTTAATGTTGATTGCTGTATTCGTAGGAATTCTTAATGCTCGGGTAATATTGAAATCCCACAATCAATCCGCATTAGTTCAGAAACAGGAGTTTGCCATTAAAATACAAACAGCGACTGATTCGATAGGGGAGTATTTTATCAGTAGGCTAGCCGAAAAAATAAAAAAGGATCCCATCATCTCATTAAGGTTTAAAAATGAACTGCTTGCTACACGGGTTATTCATGATCGAATTAGAGAGTTGCAAGCTTCTTATCTTGATAAATATGCGATGAAGACCTATTTATTAAACGTTGACGGGGATTCTTATGGCTTCACTAGAACAGAAGGAATATTTTTTTCTAAAGATTTCTTACGGAAGGCAAACACCACCGCTTTTGAGAATATTTACTCTGTACCCATGGTTGAAAATGGATATCATAAGTATTACGTAGTTATTCCTATTTTGTCCACATCGAACCCAGGAGATATTATCATAGAATACACTAAAAAGAAACGCTTAACCCAAACCGTATTTTCCTCCTTCTTCGAAGCCAAAAACGATAATTCCCAAAAAGTTAAAAATCATGATTATGGCATTTATCAAAACGGGGAGCTTACGCATCAATTGGGCAATTATAAATTTCCTCTAAAACTATCAGAGGTCTGTCCTAATTTAAATGATCTTGGTGAATGTATTCAATGGAATCATCAGGTCTATTTGACAGAAATCCAAGAAGGTCGCATCTTAATGGTCGTATCCAGCGCTTATAGCAATTATGCTATTTTCGCGAACATTGCTTTTATTTTTATTCTCAGTTTGTTTTTCTTTGGATCTGTTTTTTTCATAATCACCAGACTTAGACCCATTGAAAGTTTCAGTTTAACTAATAAAATTCAACTTTATGTAGGTCTTTCATTTCTTATCCCTACAGCCATTGTCAGTGTGCTCATATTATCTCAATTAACCTCGTCTTACCGTGCTGAAATTAATAGAAGCCATCAAAAGAAAGGAGTGAATATCGCTCAAAACTTCAAACAAGACTTAGCCTTATTTCTAAACAATAATACCAATAAGTATCAGTTGATTCAAAAAATCATTGAAATATCTAATTTATCTCGAAGTGACATTACCCTGTATGGAGCCACAGGTCAGATGTTAGGATCAAGTGCCGAAGACATTTTTGCTCAAAAGATCTTATCAAAAAAGATTCATCCAATGGCATTTGAGCACATTATCAAAGGCCGTGGCCAAACAAAGATCATAGAAGAAAACCTAGCAGGTGTTAAATTCAAAACGGTGTATGTTGCCGTTTATGGAGATGAAATAAATGAATTAATGGGTATTCTTGCCCTGCCATTTTTCGATTCCAAAAATCATGTCAACGATCAACAAATTGAGGTATTTAATAATTTTATGGTATTTTTCACTACTATTTTTATCTTGACGCTATTGGTTGGTAATTATGGAATGAAGGGTATTATCAAGCCCATTAAGATGATTGCTGAACGCATGAGAAGAACTCAATTTATGTCAGAAGAGATCGCTCCATTATCTTATAAAGAAAAGGACGAAATTGGAATGCTTGTTTTTGAATACAATCAAATGTTGGCTAAGTTGGATCAGAGTAAAAACGAATTGGCTAAAATTCAAAAGGAGACTGCCTGGAGAGAACTTGCACAGCAAGTGGCCCATGAAATTAAAAATCCATTAACTCCGATGAAGCTAAAGATCCAACAGATGCAGAGAGCCATGAATGACTCAGAGGCTCATTACGAAGTGCTTAACTCATTACTTGGACAGATTGATAATTTATCCTCTATCGCGGATTCATTTTCTTCTTTTGCCCAACTGCCCGCGCCTCATAATGAGGTATTCAATTTTTCTAAATTAGTAAGAGAAACTTTATCCCTCTATGCTTCAGATGATTTGCAAAGTCATCTAGAAATAACAGATGATGTGATGGTACATGCGGACCTTGATCTCATGCGGCAAATTTTAAATAACCTGATCATAAATGCCGTTCAATCACATATTGAAAAGCCGGGTTACATAGAGGTATTGTTACAGGTTAAAGCCAATAAATTACTTTTATCCATCAAAGATAAAGGTCAAGGAATTTCGGACTTGAATAGGGCTGACATTTTTAAGCCTTATTTTACGACTAAGGAGAATGGAACAGGAATAGGGCTTGCATTTGCAAAGAAAGGTGTAGAACAAGCAGGGGGGGATATTTGGTTTGAGACCAAAAAGGAGGTGGGCACGACTTTCTTTATTACTATGCCTAGGGCATAACTTTATAAGATTACTTATCTCAGATACATTTCCTTCATTAATTTGGTAGCAAAGACAAAGTCATTTAATTCTTTCAAATCTGATTTTGTAATTTGGTCATTGGCACCTTCCCAAAGTTTTTTTCCTTCCAAGAGGAACATAATATGATCACCCATTTCAATCACTGAGTTCATGTCATGGGTCACGACAATCGTTGTAATTAAGTACTCAGCGGTGATTTCTTTAATAAGATTATCTATTTTTATGCCAGTCTGTGGGTCTAAACCGCTATTAGGTTCGTCACAAAAAAGATAATTGGGTTTATTCACAATAGCCCGAGCTATTCCGACACGTTTTTTCATACCCCCACTTATTTCAGAGGGCATTTTTTTATTAATATTAACCAAACCGACCCGTTCAAGACAAAAGTTAACCCGATCTATTTTTTCATCTTCAGGCATATCTGTAAGAACGTCAAGTGGAAATTTTACATTCTCTTCTATGTTTTTGCTATCAAATAAGGCACCACCCTGAAAAAGCATACCTATTTCTCGTCTTATTTGTTTGCGATCTTGTTTAGACCCATTGATGAAAGATCGGTTGTCATACTTAACATCACCTTGGTCAGGATTGATGAGTCCTACTATGTTTTTTAGTAGGACACTTTTCCCTGTACCACTGGCCCCAATGATTAAATTATTTTTCCCTTTATGAAAGGTCCCTGATATATCAAAAAGAATTTGCTTTCCCTTAAATGATTTTGATATGTTATTGATTTCTATCATCCCATCAAGAGCTGAGCAAGTGCATAATCTGCCAGAAGAACGGCAATACAACTATTGGTAACCGCTGAGGTTGAAGCCTTACCTACCTCTAAAGATCCTCCAGTAGTAAAGAAGCCTTTGTAAGAAGAAATTGAGGCAATTAAAAAGGAGAAAACCAATGCCTTGATTACGGCAAATGTGATATTGAACGCGATGAATTCATAACGTATTCCATAGAGATAATCTACCGATGTGAGAATCCCAGTAAGGGTACCTGCCAAATAACCTCCTAATAGGATTAAAAAAATAGATAATATGACCAACATGGGATACATTATAACGCATGCGATCACTTTGGGTAAAACCAAGTAGGAGCTGGCATTGATTCCCATAACTTCTAAGGCATCAATTTGTTCGGTAATCCGCATGGTTCCCAATTCTCCAGCGATACTTGAACCGACTTTACCTGCAAAAATAATAGCTATGATGGTTGGAGAGAGCTCTAGAATAGCCATATCCCGCACCACGAGTGAGATAACGTAATCAGGTATAAATGGATTGACCAAGTTGAATGCTGTTTGGATAGTTGTCACAGCACCCATGAAAATGGATACAATCCCTACTATAAAAAGGGAGTTATATCCTACATTAATACATTCTTGTGTAATCAGACTTATATAAGTGCTGAAAGTTTCTCTCCGAGTAAAGAGACTCCCCATAAAAATGACATATTTGCCTAAACTTCTCATTAATCATCGAATTTAACTATATCCTTTTAAAACTCCATTTTTTATTGAAAAATGGAGTTATTTTTATTGAAATTTGTTGTTAGATAAGTAGAATGAGGAAAATATGTATTGTGTAGTTACTGGAGGAACAGAAGGAATTGGCAAATCAATTATTCATCGATTTGCCGAAAATGGGTTTAATATTATCACTTGTGCGAGAAATCAGAAAAAATTGATTTTACTTAAAGAAGACATTGAGATAAAGTATGGTGTAAAAGTATCCATTTTGGCTGTTGATGTATCTATTAAGGAAGAGGTTTTAAAATTTGGTAAGTTCATTAACGATTTAGGTATTCCCGAGGTATTGATCAACAACGCGGGGGTATTCACACCGGGTATGATTGATGAGGAAGCTGATGGAGCCTTGGAAGCGATGATTAATACCAATCTTTACAGTGCATACCATTTAACAAGAGCTATTTTGCCTAAAATGAAATCTGTAAAGAAGGGTTATATTTTCAATATGTGTTCCATTGCAAGCCTTACCGCTTATGCTAATGGAGGATCCTACAGTATTTCTAAATTTGCTTTGTATGGGATGACGAAGGTATTGCGGGAAGAACTCAAGAAAGATAATATTAAAGTTACGGCAGTATTGCCAGGCGCCACGTTCACTTCTAGCTGGGCGGGTGTTGACCTTCCTGAAGAGCGATTTATCAAGTCTGAAGATGTGGCAGATCTTATTTGGGCGACTTACAGCTTAAGTGATCGTACAGTGGTAGAAGATTTATTAATCAGACCCCAACTTGGAGACTTATAGTAGTAAATATTGTACAGTTGAATTTATAACGTGAGAAGATCATATGACCTATTATACTAAAAGCCTAACTAACTATGAAAGAAGGCTCACACGTGTGGTAAACATTGGTGAAGTGCCGATGGGAGGATCCTTTCCTATACGCGTGCAATCAATGACTACCATTGATACGATGGACACCAAAGGTTCTGTGGATCAATGTATCAGAATGATTGAGTCAGGCTGTGATTATGTTCGAATTACTGCGCCAAGTATTAAGGAGGCAAAAAACTTGGCAGAGATTAAGGACTCACTTAGAGAAAAGGGATTTCAGACACCGCTGATTGCTGATATTCACTTCACTCCAAATGCGGCTGAGCTTGCCGCTAGAATCGTAGAGAAGGTCCGCATAAATCCAGGTAACTATGCGGACAAGAAAAAATTTGCAACCCTAGATTATACTGAGGATACCTATCAGGCAGAATTAGATCGTATTCGAGACAAGTTCTCACCACTAGTAAGTATTTGCAAGGAATATGGCACAGCTATGAGGATAGGGACCAATCATGGATCTTTATCTGATAGAATCTTAAGTAGATATGGAGATACGCCTCTAGGTATGGTTGAATCAGCGCTCGAATTTATCCGCATCTGTGAGGATTTAAATTATTTTGACTTGGTGCTTTCAATGAAGTCAAGCAATCCCCAAGTAATGGTCCAAGCCTATCGCTTGCTCGTGGCTAAGCTTAAAGGTGAAGGATTGCAATCTTATCCTTTGCATTTAGGAGTAACAGAAGCGGGAGAGGCAGAAGATGGGAGAATCAAATCTGCGGTAGGTATAGGAACGCTCTTGGAAGATGGATTAGGCGATACCGTTAGGGTATCTCTAACCGAAGCTCCGGAAGCAGAAGCCCCCGTTGCAAAAATATTGATCAATCAATTAATTGAGCGAAAGGACGCAATAGATCTGTCGTCGATGACTGACAGTCCTATAGATCCTTATCGCTATACGCGTAGGGAGACGTTTGAAGTGGTTAACTTTGGTGCACAAAATGTACCTCGTGTAATCACTGATTTTTCAGACAAAAAAACCATCGATATCAAAAGCTTGAAATCAGTAGGGCATTTTTATTTGACTGAACTGGATAAATGGGGTATGAATGATTTAGGGTGTGATTATGTATATACTGGAGATCATGTGCTTGATTTTATGCTTCCTAATGGTTTAAAGCAGATTGTCAATTATGATTTGTTTCAGACTTTAAGTGAAAAGGATCATATTTACCCACTCTTGTTAGAAAATCAATTAATTAATTTAAAAGAAGTTGAGAATCATTTCAGTTTTATTCAAATCAATGCGGATACGATTGAGGATAAAATCATAGATCAACTCAAAGGTTTAACTCAATCCATTATTATTTTAGAATCTTTTGCCTCTAACGTATTTCATAGCTCAAGAAATGCTATGATAAAATTCATGAAGGCAGGCATTCAACTACCGGTAGTGTTTAAATATGATTTTGGTAGTTTATCAGAAGCAGCATTCAGAATCAATTTAGCTACTAATTTTGGAGGGTTGTTCATTGATGGGTTGGGAGATGGTATGCTGATGAGTGCGGATAATTTAGATACTAAAATAATCAATGAAACTGTTTTTGGAACCTTACAGGCGGCGCGTACGAGAATAACTAAAACGGAATATATTTCCTGCCCATCTTGTGGAAGAACTCTTTTTGATTTACAAGAAACAACGGCGATGATTCGAAAAAAGACAGATCATTTGAAAGGGATAAAAATAGGAATCATGGGCTGTATTGTAAATGGACCTGGAGAAATGGCTGATGCAGATTATGGCTATGTGGGATCAGGGAAAGGTAAAATCACCCTCTATAAAGGTCAAGAAGTCATCAAAAAAGCAGTGCCGACTGCGAATGCATTAGATGAGCTTGTGAAGTTAATTAAAGACAATGGGGAATGGGTAGACCCTGAAATAATAAATAGTTTATAAAATGAAGAGAGATCAAAAAAACACGAAAAGTGGCTTGAATGAATTACTTACTTATTTTTTCAGAAAAAAAGATCCCAATAAGAAAGTAAGCATTAACCTAAAACTAATGCACGGGATCAATAAGATATCCATTATAATTTTCATATTTGCTGTGATCGTAATGATTACGAGATATATTTCGAGGTCTTGATTTCACTATTCAATTTTCACACATAATCCTCTACTTCAATAGGTTATGAAGATATGTTAAAGTGTTTATTAAATTTAATTTAAATAACCCTTTTTTAAATTGACTTGAAGTTTTACATTAATGTTTTGCCATTTTAGCGCTATCTTGTGCGCGTAATGAAGATGATTTTACGAACCATTTTTTTATGTTTATTAATGTTAAGTTTGGGATGTCGACCCAAGATGATATGTCCTGCTTTTCAAAGTACTTATATCTTGGATGATTCTCTTCGGTTTGCCTATTTCTCACCTCTTTGGAAGCTTGATAAGGAAACGCGTGACGCCTATATCTCCAAGAACTATGACGCCTCGAAGTCTCAATATTTCGCCTCTGTTGAACCTTATGTAGCGAAAGCAGAAGTGGGGAATAGAACTAAGTTTGGTGTGGTAAGATATGAACCCAACTGGTTAAAGTCTTATCAAATGAGAACCGCCCCTCGACAAGATCTTATTTGGAAGGAAGAAGCATCTGAAGATCCAATAGATTCTATGGATATAGGAAGCTTTGTTGCTTCTGATTTCGGTTTAGATTCTATATCGGGTGATTCTGTCATTTTAGCCACTCAGGATTCTATTCCAGCAAAAAAATATTTATATGGGTATGATCCTGAAGGCCAAAATAATGTAGAACAAGATTATTATAATAAATATTTTGGTTACTTGCTCGTCGCTCAGGTAACGCCACCTAATGAAGACCTTCCTGCAGACAGTACGGGAGCGGTTACTGATGAATTTATAGAAAATGACAGTCTTCAGGTCGAAAAAAGAGGCTTTCTTAAAAGAAAAAAGAAAAAGGAAGTAACCGAAGATGAAACTGAGTTAGTGGGCGATGATGGGTTTGAAGAAGACGAAAATGAAGAGGAGGATCAGTGATAAACGCTAAGGGCTTCTTTGCCATCTTAAAGTGAACTCACCATTATAAAAGCACAAACTATTATTTAAGAAAAAAATTAAATAACTACATTTACTATCTTTTTGGGCACAATAATAATCTTTTTGGGAGGCTTTCCGTCGAGCCATTTCTTAATTATGGTATGGTTCAGTACTTCTTGCTCTATTTCATTAGATGGCATATCTAAGGGAAATGACATTTTAACTCTCATTTTACCGTTGACCGAGACCGGATATTCAAAGGAGTCTTCAATCAAATAAGTGGCATCAAATAGGGGAAAGGTTGCATTAGAAACAGTATCCTTACCTTCTAGTTTTTTCCAAATCTCCTCACTCAAATGTGGAGCATAAGGAGCTATTAGGATGGTTATTGGCTCAAGAATTTGTCTTTTAGTACACTTAAGCTGTGCCAACTCATTGGTCGCAATCATGAAATTAGATATTGAAGTATTAAGAGAAAAATGTTCAATATCATCTTCTATTTTCTTGATCAATTGATGAAGAATTTTGAATTCTACTTTACTCGGTTGAGCTTCTGAAACTTCAAATAAATCTGCATCATTGTGAAAGAGATTCCAAAATTTTCTTACAAATTTAAATACACCTTCTATTCCATTCGTATTCCAGGGCTTACTGTGTTCAATCGGTCCCAAAAACATCTCATACATTCTTAATGTATCGGCCCCATACTTTTCAATCAAAACATCAGGATTGACTACATTGAATTTTGATTTAGACATTTTTTCGACTTCCCAGCCACAGATGTATTTATCGTCTTCAAGAATAAATTTGGCGTTTTTCGCATCCGATCTAAATGATTTAAACCCTTCAATATCAAGGAGGTCATCTTTCACAATGTTTACATCGACGTTGAGCGGATAGGTGTCATATTGATTTCTCAGACCATGTGAAACGTAAATGTTTTCGTTTTTGACTCGATAGACAAAATTTGATCGGCCTTGAATCATGCCTTGATTAATCAGTTTTTTGGCATATTCATCTACCTTAATATAACCTTTATCATATAAAAATTTCGTCCAAAACCTTGAATAGAGCAAATGCCCTGTAGCGTGTTCGGGTCCTCCTACATAGAGATCAATAGATTCCCAATAATCCAACGCTTTGGTCGAGGCGAAAGCTTCATCATTATGAGGATCCATATATCTAAAAAAATACCAGCTCGATCCAGCCCACCCTGGCATCGTGGTTAATTCATAGGGATTTTGATACTCGTCACACCAACTTTTAGCTCTGCCCAAAGGAGGGGCTCCATCTGCTGTTGGCAGGTACTTATCAACCTCCGGGAGTACCAACGGCAGCGCCTCTTCTTCTAAAAGCTCTGGGTAATTATTTTTGTACTTTACAGGTATGGGTTCTCCCCAATAACGTTGTCGACCAAAGATGGCATCTCTTATCCTATAATTAACCTTTGAAGTGCCCATGGCTATCTTCTCAAGGGCTTCAATGCCTTTGAGCATGGCATCCTTAGGTTTCAAACCATTGAGAAAATCAGAATTGATCATTTTCCCATTTTTAGTAGGATCCGCTTCCGTCTCTGTGATTATTTGAGCATCAATTATTTGAGTAATAGGTAATTTGTATTTTTTAGCAAAATCAAAATCTCTTTGATCCCCACTGGGTACGGCCATAACGGCACCGGTTCCATATCCGGACAATACATAATCTGCGATCCATACAGGAACTTTTTGGCCTGTGAAGGGATGTAGAACATAGCTACCCGTAAATACACCAGACACTTGTTTCACATTACTGATACGATCCCTTTCCGACTTGGCCTTAGTCGCCTTGACATAAGCGGTAACAGCATGAGATTGATCAGAAGTGGTTAATTTTAATGTGAGATCACTTTCCGGTGCTATGACCAAGAAGGTAACCCCAAAAATGGTATCCACTCTGGTGGTAAAAACCTTTATGGAATCCTTGCTGTGCTCAAAATTAAAACCGATTTCAGCTCCGATAGATTTTCCAATCCAATTTCGCTGCATATCTTTGATAGCGTCCGGCCAGTCAATTTTATTTAAACCCGTTAACAATCGATCTGCGTAGGCTGTAATACGCATATTCCACTGGGACATTTTCTTTTTGACGACAGGATGGCCCCCTCGCTCTGAATATCCATCTTTGACTTCATCATTTGACAGAACCGTACCTAATTCAGCACACCAATTAACCGTAGTTTCGGCTAAATAGGTAAGTCTATATTTTGTCAATACAGTTTCTTTTTCTTCAAATGAGAAGTGGTTCCAATCTTTCGAAGAAAATGAGTCAATTTTTTGGTCCCCGACAACTGCGACCCCAATATTCCCGCTTTTAAGGAATTGGGCAGTTAAGGTATCAATGGATTCTGCTCGATCATTGCCTACATTGTACCAACTATTGTATAAAAGTTTAAATATCCATTGGGTCCATCGATAAAAAGAGGGATCACTGGTTCTGAGTTCCCTTGACCAATCATAAGAAAACCCCAAACTTTTGAGTTGTTCTTTATATCTAATGATATTGTTATGGGTTGTAATCGAGGGGTGCTGACCGGTTTGAATGGCATATTGTTCAGCAGGTAGTCCAAAAGAATCAAAGCCCATAGGATGCAATACATTAAAACCTTTCAGTCTTTTATACCTCGAAATGATATCAGTAGCTATGTAGCCCAGTGGATGCCCCACATGTAAACCTGCACCTGAGGGATAAGGAAACATGTCCAAACAATAATATTTAGGTTTTTCAGCATCAATATCTACTTTGAAAACGGAATTTTGATCCCAATATTTCTGCCATTTGGGTTCTACCTCTTTAAAATTGTAATCAGCCATTTTAATATTGCATCTTTTTAAAAAGAGCAAATCTATTTAAAGCAATGATAAAATGTTTTATCATTAATCAAATACACCAATATTATTATACATTTCGGAATAATAAGTTAAAATCTATTTTAGATAAATAAACCTATCCAATCGTTCCTTTAATTCTCATAAGAAATGTTATTTTCGTATCTATCTGTAAACAATTGATCTAATGAAGCAGTATCATGATTTAATGCACCGTATTCTAAGCGAAGGGGTGAGTAAAGAGGACAGAACCGGAACAGGAACCAAAAGTGTCTTTGGTCATCAGATGAGATTCGATCTTTCTCAGGGTTTTCCACTATTGACTACAAAAAAAGTCCATACTAAATCCATTATTCATGAGCTATTATGGTTTCTTATGGGAGATCAAAATATTAGATATCTTAAAGAGAATGGGGTCTCTATTTGGGATGAATGGGCCAATGCACAAGGTGATTTAGGTCCAGTGTATGGTGTACAATGGCGCAGTTGGCCCAAAGCCGATGGATCAACCATTGATCAAATAAGCAATGTTATTGATCAAATTAAGACAAATCCAGATTCAAGAAGATTGATGGTGAGTGCATGGAATGTTGCAGAGGTTGAACAGATGGCTTTACCCCCCTGTCACACGATGTTTCAATTTTATGTAGCCCAGGGAAAACTATCGTGTCAGCTTTATCAAAGAAGTGCAGATGTCTTTTTAGGGGTACCTTTCAATATCGCCTCATACGCATTACTAACTGTCATGATTGCTCAAGTCACTCAACTAGATTTGGGAGAATTCGTACACACCTTAGGTGATGCACATCTCTACAATAATCATTTTGACCAAGCAAAACTACAATTATCAAGGTCTATCAGAAGCCTACCAGAGATCAGATTGAATCCGGCGGTTGATGATATATTCAATTTTAAATATGAAGATATAGAGATTTTGAACTACGATCCGCATCCTCATATCAAAGCGGCCGTAGCTATTTAATATTATTTTTTTAAATTTGGCATCTTATTTTGATTTTTTACGTAAAATCCGATAGTTCGTTAGTTTAAACTTTCTTTTCATCAGCTGAGTAGGCTTGGTAGATGAAATGCAATAAATAAAAATACTTATCCACGCCAAACGGCTGAAATGGGTAACTTTAACACGGTTTAATTTTATTTTTTAATTATCGGTAGTATGCGTCGTATTTATATCCCGTTATTTTCTTTTTTGACGTTTCTTTTATGCCATTCGATCTTTGGGCAAGTGGAATTGCGTCTATTCAATCTTCAGGAATGTATAGATATTGCATTAGAAAATAATTTGACTGTAAAAAGGAGTGTTTTAGATGCGGAACGTTCAAAGATTTCGGTCCAAGAAACAAAAGCAAGTCGTCTACCCAATTTAAACTTAGGTGCCAATTATGGAAACAACTGGGGGCGATCCATTGATCCTACAACTAATTCCTTTATTGCCCAACAAATTAACACTTCAGGTTTATCTGGGAATTCGAGCTTAAACCTCTTTACGGGAGGACAAATTCACTTTTCTATCAAACAATCCCAGCTCAACCTATCTGCCGCTCAATATGATTTGGCAAGTACCAAAGACAATATTGCAATGAATATTGCTAATTTCTATTTGAACGTCATCTTTAATAAAGAATTACTGGAAAACGCGTATTTACAGTTGACCTCGACACAACAGCAATTGAACCGGACACAGCGCTTGGTGACAGCAGGCTCTTTACCTAGAACCTCTGAACTAGCATTGATCAGCCAACTGGCAGGGGATGAAGTAACCTTAATCAATGCGCAAAATAGTCTGGCATTGGCTATTTTAAGTTTAAAGCAAGCCATGTTGATACCGGCATCAGAACGGATTGACATAGTAATTCCTGATATTGATGTTGAGCGTTTAATTACAGAAAATCAAACCATTCAAGAGATCTATGACAATGCAATAGGGGTAAGACCTGAAATTAAAAGTGCTTACTTACGTGTAGAGTCGGCAAACGTAGGTTTAAAAATATCAAAAGGTGCCTATTATCCTTCCCTACGCATGAATGGTAATTTGTTTACCAACTATTCTGATATTGCTGATCGACAAAGAATTTTATATGACAATACGGTTTCTGTCATTAAAGAAGTTCCGATAGGTTATTACATCGATGGTACGATGGCGGAAGTTCCTGTATTTTCACGTGTTACAACGGGAACGATAATAGGAGAAGAATCCTTCAATCGTTCGAGACAGTGGCGAGAAAATTTCAGTCAGTCATTAAGTTTTAATCTGTCGGTACCGGTCTTCAATAATCTTCGAACCAACGCCAACGTCCAACGGGCAAAAATACAGCTAGAGCAATCTGAAATCATAGTCAAAGAGCAAACGAACCAACTCCGCCAAACGATTGAATCAGCTTTCAATGATACCCAATCCAGCAAAAAGAGTTTTTTTGCTTCTAAAAAGCAAGTGGAAGCATTGGAGGAAACTCTGAGAATTATCGAAAGTCAATATAATTTAGGAGCCGCTAACTTTACCGAATATCAAATAGCAAGTAATAATCTTTTTGCGGCCAAGTCTGATTTGGCACGTTCGAAGTTTAATTATATTTTCAAACAAAAAATACTAGATTTCTATCAAAATCGACCCTTAACTTTCTAATATGAAAATACCTAATCAAAAAAAGTCGAGTAATAGACTGATCATTATTTTATCAGGGCTCGTAGGCCTTTTATTGTTATTTGCCATTATTGGAAAATCCTTGGGATGGGTGGGGAAGAAAAAAATGTTTGAAGTAGATATGGCCAAAGTATCTTTTGAAACCATCGTTGAAAAGGTAAGTGCTTCAGGAATGGTACGGCCTGTGATAGAGGTAAAAATAAGTCCTGAAGTGGCTGGAGAAATTATTGAGCTCCAGATTAAAGAAGGAGACTCTGTGAAATCAGGTGATTTATTACTCAAGATTAGGCCCGACAATTTTATATCAGCCCTCAATCGATCTAAGGCCAATCTAAATCAGCAAAAAGCTAATTTAGCTGCCTCTAGAGCTAATTTAGCCAGAGCAGAAGCCGGCTTTTATCGGTCTCAATTAGAATTTAATAGACAAGCTCTTTTGCATAAGGAAGAAATGATTTCTGATGCAGAATATGAGCTGGCAGAAGCCAATTATAAAATAGCAACGCAAGATTTGGAGTCGGCCAAGCAGACCGTTGAAGCGGCCATTTATATTGTCAAAAGCTCACAAGCTACGGTTGACGAAGCGCAAGAGAACCTCATGTTAACCAATATTCGAGCACCCATGACAGGGATTGTTTCCAAATTAGATGTGGAGAAAGGAGAGACCGTTGTGGGAACCAGTCAAATGCAAGGGACTGAGATGTTAAGAATTGCAGATTTAAATAATATGGAAGTAAGGGTAGACGTAAATGAAAATGACATTATTAAAATATCGATAGGGGACACCACTTTGATAGATGTTGACTCATATTCCTACCTAAAAAAAGAATTTAAAGGAGTCGTTACACAAATCGCCAATTCAGCCAACAATAAAGTTTCTTCAGATGCTGTGACAGAATTCGAAGTGAGGATAAAAATATTGAATGATTCATATCAGGATTTGCTTGAGGAAATGGACATCATTTATCCCTTTAGACCGGGTATGACCGCGAGTGTAGAAATCATCACGATGACCAAGCATAATATTTTAACAGTGCCTTTATCTGCGGTAACAACGCGTAAAAAAAGAAGTAAACGTTCTGTTGGGTCAATAGACGAAGGGGAAGAAGAAGATGCTTCCTATGATAAGGCGTCTCAAGATCAGGAAGATGAAATTCAATCCGACAGCGAAATGCTGGAAGAAATAGTTTTTGTTCATTCAGAAGGAAAAGTTAAGAAAGTCAAAGTTCAAACCGGAATCAGTGATTTTGAAAATATTGAAATAATTTCAGGATTATCTGAAGATGACGAAATTGTCACAGGTCCCTTTTTGTTGGTCTCTAAACGATTAAAAGATGAGAGTGCAGTAGTGCTCAGAGAGAAAGGCCGCACAGATCAAAATGAAGAGGAAGAGGATACTAACGATTAAATGGGAGGATAGAAAACTTATCTTTGAGGGCTTTACAAAGTTCTTGAATAGGTAATCCTACCACATTATAATAGCAGCCCTTGATGCTGGTGACTCCAATCATCCCTATCCATTCTTGGATGCCATAGCCGCCCGCTTTGTCAAAAGGTTTAAAAGTATCTATATAAAAATAAATTTCCTCCGGAGAGAGTATTTTAAAGGATACTTCAGTGATAGAGGAAAAAGAAACCCATTGACTTGAATTTGAAATGCAAACACCCGTAACCACTTGATGAGTTTGACCAGATAATTTTTCGAGCATGCTTTTGGCCTCCTCAAAATGATCAGGTTTCCCCAAAATCTGGTCTTCAAAGACCACTGTGGTATCGGCGGTTATGATTGTTCTATGATTAAAAATTGTTTGATGATGTTTGTTTTTTTTGACGGCCAGGAACTCCGCAACCTTATTTTTACTCATGTCCAAAGGGAAAGATTCATCAACTTTAACGGATTGCACTTCAAATTTGTAGTTTGCTGCCTTTAGAATTTGTTTTCTTCTTGGCGAATGGGAGCATAAGGTCAAATGATCAGTCATAGAATTATGTTTTTATGATGAAAGGCTGAAAGCATAGAGGGGACTTGTCATTTTCTAAGTCGATTTCGCCAGGCTGAAGATTTATGATGATCGCTCTTTGGCTTTATCTCTTGCTTCTCCGATTGACCTTTTAAAAATGTCAAAACGGCTATTGAAGCTGCTATTTGTTCTTCCTTATTTAAATGTTCTTTGAGCTGTTCTGGAGAAAAATGTTTTTTAACAAAACTAGTGGTATAGTTACCGCTCACAAACTCGGGATGTTGAAGGGTGAATTTACAGAACCCGAGCGTAGTCTCAATTCCAGAAATTTTATATTCATCTATCGCTCTGATCATTCTTCGTCTAGCTTCTTCACGATCGCTACCGTGAGTGATTAATTTGGCAATCATGGGATCATATTGAATGGGTATCGTCATACCTTGTTCAAATCCATCATCTACACGCACACCTGGACCTTTTGGAACCTTATAAGTAGTCAAGGTTCCTGCATCTGGAAGAAAATGATTTGCTGGATCCTCAGCGTATATGCGCACCTCTATGCTGTGCCCTAGTATGGTGAGGGATTCATTATTTATGGAGAGTTTTTCGCCCATTGCGATATTAATTTGCTCCTTCACCAAATCAATACCTGTAATTTCCTCGGTTACGGGATGCTCAACTTGAAGGCGTGTATTCATCTCTAAGAAATAAAAATTAAACTGATCATCAGCGATGAACTCTACCGTACCCGCCCCGCTATAATCACATGACCTTGCGACTTTAATGGCTAAATCTTGTATTTCTTCACGTTTTTCAGCGGTAAGAAGGGCACATGGGGCTTCTTCTATTACTTTTTGATTTCTACGTTGAATACTACAGTCACGTTCGAATAGCGCAGCATAATTACCATGATGATCACCCACTATTTGAACCTCAATATGCTTAGGTGCTTCAATAAATTTCTCTATAAAAACTAGGTCACTTCCAAACGAATTTTTGGCCTCACTCATGGCTCTTTTCATTTCTTCATCAAAATGGCTGCTATCTTCAACAATACGCATCCCTTTACCACCTCCCCCGGCACTGGCCTTAATCATCACAGGATATGTGATTTTTTCCGCTATTTTGATTGCTTTTTGTAGGTCTGAAATGGCGAAATCAATGCCAGGAACTAAGGGGACACCAAATTCTTTTACTTTTTTCTTTGCTGAAAGTTTATCTCCCATGATTTGAATGGATTGGGCACTTGGACCAATAAAGATGATGCCTTCAGATTCACATCTTGCGGCAAAACCTGCATTTTCAGATAAAAAGCCATAACCTGGGTGAATAGCATCCGCACCAGATATTTTGCAAGCTTTAATTATTTTATCTATGTCTAAATATGATTCTGCTGAGGTACTGCCACCAATTCCAACTGCTTCTCTGGCCAATAAGACGTGTGGAGACTGGGCGTCCACATCACTGTATATACTGACTGTATTTATACCCATGTCATGTGCCGATCTAATAACTCTAACCGCTATTTCACCCCGATTGGCAATCAATATTTTTGTAATGATTTTTACCATGGTCTATTTTATTTGATTTTAAAATAATTGTTATTGCTAAAATATATCAAACTGTGATTTGTACAGAGACAATTTGTATTAACTTTGCGCTTTATATTTATGTTGCATAAGATAGTATGGATTTATTTGAAAAATTATTAAAAGATAGGGGACATCTAGGTAGTCACTCTCATGTAGATGATAACTATTACATGTTTCCCAAATTAGAAGGGGAAATCGCACCTAGAATGATGTTTAAGGGTAAGGAGATGCTGACCTGGAGTTTAAATAATTATTTGGGTTTAGCCAACCATCCTGAAGTAAGAAAAGCAGACGCACAAGCTGCGACAGATTGGGGTCTTGGGTATCCGATGGGAGCCCGCATGATGACGGGAAATTCAGATTATCATGAGCAGCTAGAGCAAGAACTGGCTACGTTTGTTGGAAAAGAGACAGGTATGTTGCTCAATTTTGGTTACCAAGGTATTATGTCCGTGATAGACGCACTTGTCGATCGAAAAGATGTTATTGTTTATGATGCAGAGGCACATGCGTGCATCATTGATGGCCTCAGACTCCACATGGGTAAGCGTTTTGTATACCCTCACAATGACATTGATAATCTAGAGACTCAACTGAGGCGGGCTGAGAGGCTTACCAAGGAGTCTGGAGGGGGTATTCTCGTGATCACAGAAGGCGTTTTTGGGATGTCTGGCAATATGGGAGATTTGAAGTCTATCATTGGTTTAAAAGAAAAGTTTAATTTTCGATTACTGGTGGACGATGCCCACGGTTTCGGAACCATGGGTGCGACAGGAGCAGGAGCAGGTGAAGAACAAAATTCGCAAGAAGGAATTGATATTTATTTTTCAACATTTGCCAAATCAATGGCGAGTATAGGTGCATTTATTGCTGGGAATTTTAATATTATCGATCATTTAAAATACAACATTCGATCTCAAATTTTCGCTAAAACATTGCCTATGCCATTAGTCATTGGTAACCTCAAAAGGCTTGAGTTGCTCAGATCTAATCCAGGATTGAAAGATCAGTTGTGGGTCATTGTCAATGCAATTCAAAGTGGGTTAAAAGGTAAAGGTTTTAATATTGGAAGTACTCAGTCACCGGTGACCCCGGTTCTTTTAAATGGGACAACCTACGAAGCTATGAATATGGTGAGAGATTTAAGAAATGAATACAGCATATTTTGTTCTGTTATTGCCTATCCGGTAGTGCCCAAAGGTGTTATTATGCTTAGAATTATACCTACAGCGGTTCATACTTTAGAAGATGTATCACAAACGATATCGGCATTTGAAAAGGTGAAAATAAAGCTAGATGCTGGTTTTTATGCTTCTCAGGGTGAAAAAGCAGCTATTTTGGCTAAAAAAGCAGGATTATAACTAAAAAAATTAGTTTTTCTCGATTAATTTTTTTTATTTAGTGATATAGATAGACATAATATTTAACCGTTTAAAGATAGATAACAATGAAAAGATTTAACCAACTCAAAGAACTTGTAGATGCACTAGAAGGAGATTTCGAAAAGTTTTATGACAAAGGAAATAATGCTGCAGGTACTAGAGTAAGAAAAGGAATGCAGGAAATGAAGAATATGGCTCAAGAAATTCGGATAGAAGTTCAGAACCAGAAAAATTCTTAATTTGTATTTTCTTTAAAAAGAGAACATTTTAACGAAAAATAAAGGAATAGATAAAAGCTATTCCTTTATTTTTTTGTCAAAAATTTATTCTCTAAATCAATTGAGCCCTCCATTAAAGGGGAACGCACCGTTTTCCCGCAAAGATTAATAGTTTTAAGTGCGGTTTTAATAGAAGTTGGATTTCCTTCTAACCCAACCAATTCAAAGTCTGCTCTCAGCTCATTTTGATATTTTAAGGCTTCATCATAATCCTTGTTCAAATAAGTCTGTACCATGTTTCCAAACATCGCAGGCTTGTAATTGGCCAAAACTGAAATTGATCCATTCCCTCCAAGTTTTAGGATAGCTAAGGTCTCAGGATCATTGCCAGATAGCAATAAGAAACTATCAGGTTTTGAATTGATGATCCGTTCACATTGCTTTAAGTTTCCAGAAGCTTCTTTTATGCCCATGATATTGGGATGCTCCGACAATATAAGCGTGGTGTCGGACTCAAGATTAACACCGGTACGAGAAGGGACATTGTAAAGTATGATAGGATGGTCAGAAGCATCTGCTATCTGTCTATAATGAGAGATTAAACCTGCTTGACTCGGCCGGTTATAATAAGGAGTGACGGATAGAATGCCATCAATAGGATACTTATTGATAAGGCTGATTTCTTTTAGTAATTGGGCTGTGTCGTTACCTCCTAAGCCGAATAGGATGGGTTGATTTGGAGCTTTTTCTTTAGTGAATTCAAGAATTTCAATTTTCTCATTCCAGCTCAAAGTAGCACTTTCACCTGTCGTACCCATAATGGCCAGGTAATTTATTTCAGGAAGATCTACGAATTTAATGATACGTTCAAGGGAACTGTAATCAATTCTTTTATCTGATAAGAAGGGTGTGACAAGCGCTACACCAGTACCTACAAACAGTTCATTCATTTCAACTTTCTATTAATTTTATGTAGCGCAAAAAAACTTCGTGCTCATTTTCAAATAAGGGTTCAATTTGCAAAGTTAATAATTCATTCTCAGGTATGGACTTATATCCAATATAACAATTGGCCTTACAATGAATCGCCACATGATTGAGTAAATAATTATTACTTCGGTCTATCAATATCACATAATCACATTTCTTATTAAAAAATTGTTGAATCCATGAAGTTTTCGGTTTTCCAAAAAATGAAAAATCATTTTTTCTAATGATGGTCGGCATGCTTTGTTTTGGAGGCTCGTCCGCTAAAGTGACACCGATGGATTGAACACTTTTACCTAATGCCTTGAAAGAATGAATCAAAGCTTCTAGTTCACAAGTCTTTTTTTCATCTAAATTTATGATGATAACAATTTTTTTTATTTTTTTGAATCCTTTAACCTGAATTATTTTTTTTTTAATTCGCCGTCTAAATAGCCATTCAATAATTAGTTTTTGGATCATCATTCTTCAATTAAGTATAAGAATTCCGTTTCTGTAAGTATGGGTACGCCCAAATTCAACGCCTTTTCTTTTTTTGCAGGTCCCATATTATCACCCGCTACCAGATAGTCAGTTTTAGATGAAATACTACTGGTTATTTTGCCTTTGTGTTGTTTGATCATAGCCTTAATGGATACTCTATCATACTTTAAAAACACGCCCGAAACAACTAGGGTTAACCCTGAAAGTTTATTCCCATAATTTTCACCTGACGGTTGATCAAGGGTTAATTTTATCCCTGAGGCTTGCAAACGAGCGATCATCTCAAGATTACCTTCTTGTGAGAAAAAATCTTTTACACTTTTAGCAATGGTCTCCCCAATTTCATCAACAGAGATAAGTTCCTCAAATGAGGCATCTTTGATCAGATCAAGCGTATAAAAATGTTGTGCCAGTTTTTCTGCCACGGTTTTGCCGACATACCTGATGCCTAAGCCAAAAAGAACCAATTCAAAGCTGACTCCTTTGGATTGTTCAATAGCAGAAATGATGTTTTCGGCAGATTTTTTTTGCAGGGATCTTGTTTTATTTTCTTCTGTTGTTTCAAATATCAGGCCGTTTAATTGATTGAACGTTAGATGATACAGATCAGAGACATCTTTCACCAACTTTTTTTGAATAAGTCCCTGAACGGTTTTAATTCCCAAAGAATCAATATTAAGTGCATTTCTTGAAATAAAGTGGGCAATTCTACCGAGTACCTGGGGAGGACAACCTCTTTCGTTAGGACAATAGTGATTGGCTTCTCCATCTATCCGAACGAGGGTTGTTTTACATTCAGGGCATTCATCAATATACTTAATGGGAAGCGCAGCAGCTCTTCTTTCTTCTATGTATACGTGGGTTACTTTAGGAATGATCTCTCCGCCCTTTTCAAGTGCCACTAAGTCATTTTCATGTAAATTCAACCTAACAATTTCATTGGCATTGTGAAGGCTGGCTCTTTTCACGATCGTACCGGCTAAAGAGATGGGCTCAAGATTGGCTACAGGAGTTATGGCACCTGTTCTTCCTACTTGATAAGAAATTTCCTTTAAGCGAGTTTGAACGCTTTCGGATTCAAATTTAAAGGCAATAGCCCATCTGGGAAATTTTGAGGTAAATCCAAGCTCATCTTGACTTCGAAGGTCATTTACTTTAATAACGACCCCATCGGTTTCCAAAGGCAAATTAAATCTGTTTTTAGACCAGGTTTCGATATACATCATGACGGCTTCAATATTACTGCACTTGCTGTAGGTATTTGAGATATTAAAGCCCCAGTTTTCCATCAAATTTAAAGACTCATAATGGGAATTACTGATATTTGAGTCAGAGAGTAAACCATATATATAACAGTCCATGTTCCGCTGAGCTACTACTGCAGAATCTTGCATCTTCATGGTTCCTGAAGCTGCATTTCTTGGGTTTGCTAAGAGGGGCTCTTTATTTTCCAGTCGCTTTTTGTTAATCTCGTCAAAGGATTTTAGGGGTAGGAAAATCTCTCCTCGGACTTCGAATTTATGGGGCCAATTTTGTCCAAAAAGGGCTAAAGGTATGGATTTAATAGTTTTTACGTTGGCAGTAATATCATCACCTTTAACACCATCACCACGGGTTACTGCCCTCAGTAACCTCCCTTGTTCATAAGTAATACTGATGGCCAATCCATCAAATTTAAGCTCGCAAACGTATTCAAAATCATTCGAATCTAATATCTTTCTGACGCGTTCATCAAAATCTATTAAGTCCTGTTTTGAATAAGTATTTGATAGCGAAAGCATTGGAAACTGATGGATAACTGTTTCAAATTTCTTACTAACAAAGCCCCCAACTCGTAGGGTTGGGGAATCGGGTTGAATGAACGATGGATGATCATGTTCTAATTTTTCCAATTCCTTTAACTTAAAATCAAAGGCTTGGTCTGAAATTTCATTTAAATCTTTCTTATAATACAGATAATTAAGATAGTTTAATTCCTTGGTGAGTTGAATTATTTTTTCTAATATGGGATTCATCTCTTAAAACAAGTTGCTTAGTTTTTTAATGGCAATTTATCTAATCTAATACGGTTATCAATAAAAAAAACGAGGGTTTGTTAATTTTGAATAATTAAAATTTTTATGGCTTGTGCAGTAGTTCATTAAATAACCGAGCGTAGATTTGGGGAATGAAAAGATCGAGTGGAATCACTAATACGTCAGGCTCATTCCATATAAAATAAAAAATCATTGAATCTAAAAACTCGAATAGAAGATATTGCCATATTCCAAACCATAAGAGATTTGGCAGGGGTACACAATATAGAAACGTATGTGATTGGTGGTTTTGTTCGGGACTTAATTATTGATCGTGTCAGTAAGCAAGACATTGACATTGTATGTTTAGGTAGCGGAATCCATCTGGCACAAATATTAAAAAAACACCTTGGGGACAGTGCGTCTTTGGCTGTTTATAAGCAGTTTGGAACGGCATGTGTAAAACATCAAAAATTAGAAATAGAATTCGTAGGGGCTCGAAAGGAATCTTATAGGTCTGAATCTAGAAAGCCTATTGTGGAAGAGGGAACTTTAGAAGAAGATCAAAATCGGCGTGATTTCACAATCAATGCCTTAGCCATAAGTCTCAATGAAAAAGATTTTGGTGACCTCACAGATCCTTTTGGTGGGTTAATAGATGCAAAGAAGAAAATCATAAAAACCCCATTAAATCCAGAAGAAACGTTTTCAGATGATCCCCTGAGAATGCTGCGTGCCATTCGATTTGCATCCCAATTAAATTTTGACATCGAACCGGATACTTTTTTAGCCATTCAAAAAATGAACTCAAGAATAAGTATCATCTCCCAAGAGCGTATAACTACTGAATTGAATAAAATCATTCTATCTGAAAAGCCTTCTTACGGCTTCAATTTATTGTTCCAGTCGGGCCTTTTAAAAATTATTTTTCCGGAGTTGCAAAAATTACATGGCGTTCAAATTAAAGAAGGTAAATCACACAAAGACAACTTTTTTCATACTTTGCAAGTGTTGGATAATATTTCAAAGGTCACTGATGATTTATGGTTGAGATGGGCTGCTATTTTACATGATATAGCTAAGCCTGCAACCCAACGATTCAATAAAAAGGTAGGATGGACCTTTCATGGACATGAAGACAAAGGAGCTCAATGGGTTCCTGGCATTTTTAAAAAAATGAAACTTCCTTTAAACCAGCACATGAAATTTGTACAAAAATTGGTCCGACTCCACCTCAGACCGATTGCATTGATAAGTAAAAATGTCACCGATGCGGCAATTCGACGCTTGATGTATGAAGCGGGAGATGAGATTGATGACTTGCTCATGTTGTGTAAAGCTGATATTACCTCCAAAAATAACAGTAGAGTTCAACAATATTTAATGAATTTTAAAAATGTAGAAGATAAAATTCAAAAAGTAGAATCAAAAGACTCTCTTCGTAATTTTAAAAATCCGATCACAGGTGAAAAAATCATGGAAATATTTGATTTGGAGCCCTCTAGAATAGTGGGGGAGTTGAAAGAGATGGTTAAGGAAGCCATCATTGAAAATAAAATACCCAATCAATATGATGCCGCATTAGAATATATAAAAAAGGAAGGTAAAGGACAGGGACTTGTCTTTAAAGAGAAGTAATTCTTATCTTTACACAAAACATAAGTTTAGAGAATGAAAAAAATCATTATTGCGATATTAATACTGGGTTCTTTACCCTGTTTAACATTTGCACAAGATAACATTGAGCGTGACACCCTCATACCTATGGGAGTTCAAAGACAAATATTTGTTTACGGGGCCGCCAAAAAATACAATGATAAGATAGTTCAATTATCAGCTTTATATAATTTATTGTCCTACAACCCTAACAATAGCGCCATCCTGGATTCCATTGCTCTTGTATATTTTGAAGTTCAACAATACGTTTCCGCAGCATTGGTTAGTGTAGATGCTGTTTTGTTAAATCCTAAGGATGAATTGGCTGCTGAAATAGCAGCTTTGAGTTTTGATCAAATTGGAGCCACTGATAGGGCATTGAAATATTATGAAACCCTCTATTTGCTTAGAAATGATATCATGATTCTTTATCAAGTTTCATTTCTTCAGTATAGGTTGAATAGATTTAATGAAGCTTTTACCAGTGCGGATATTATCATCGCAAATGCTAAGTCCAATGAAGTTCAAATTCGTTTCCCTAAACCCGATGAATCCGAGCATGAAGTAGCTTTAAAAACGGCTGCTATGCGCTTAAAAGCCATGATCTATGAAGAACAAGGGAATGTAGTTGAGGCAACAAAACTTTACAAAGAAGTATTATTAATTTCACCCGACTTTGAACTTGTGAAAAAACAGCTCGAAGATTTGAATTAGGATTCATTCAGTCAAATGAAGCATTGAATGGGTGCTTATTTTTTTTCGATGAATAATTGGTTGTAATGATTATGATTTCCTCAAAAATTATTATTTCATGGACCTTAATCCTTTTAAATGCCTTTCAAGTTGATCCAGATTACACAACTGAGTATATTGGCGTATATAGAGGTAATTCCTTGTTTATACAAAATCCCTATCAAAATGAGTCTTCGGATTATTGTATCACTAAAATTGACTTAAATGGTCGGTCACTTAAATTGAACTATCAATTAAGTGCATTGATTATTGATTTTAAGCAGATTGATTTATTTTCACCAGTTGCGATTAAAATTTTCCGCAAAGACTCACTTTGTAAGCCCATCGTCATTAATCCAGATGCTATATTTTATCATTCTAATTTTAGATTTAAAAAGTTGGTGATTAGCGATACCCTTTTAGAATGGGAGACACAAGGTGAGCATGGTAGGGGTGATTATTTGATAGAAAGATTATATGATGGTCTTTGGGAACCTATTGCAGAGGTTAAGTCAACGTCTAAATTTGAGAAATCAACTTATGGTATCACTCCTGTTTTAGTTCCTGGAGCCAACAAGTTCAGAATCAGATATGATTTTGATAACGATAAATATTTATATTCTCAAGAGCTTGATTATGAATATTACCCAAGTCCTGTAATCTTCAATATTAATGACTCATTTGAGCTCCTTAAGCTCTCTAGAAAAGCGCATTATGAGGTATTTGATGCCGGATCAGCTAAGGTGATGGAAGGTGATGGAATCGTCATTAACATCAGTAAATTAAAAGAAGGAGATTATGTCATTTATTTTGATGGGAGCGCGCCTGCTGGATTCTCAAAAAAGAACTGATACATAGTTATATACGTTGATCCCAAAGAATTCACTCAATACAACAATTACAAATAAAACACCCAATATGATGGGGCTCACATAAGAAATAGTAAAATTAAGATACTTGCTTACTAATTTCTCTTTAAATCCCTCATAACCATTTGCTAATTCTTCATTAAGCTGCTCTTTTTTCCAAATGTAGGCAGCAAAGATCACAATACACATACCTCCAAACAACAACATGCTGTCTGTTATTTTTGAAACTAAAGAAAGAAAATCTGATGACCCAGCAATTTTGAATTGATTTGAGAAGAAGTCAGAGGCACCATTTGCAAACATCGAGGGTAACCCAACAAGAAAAACGATGAGTGAGGTAATCAAAACCGCTTTTTTTCTACTTAATCCCCATTCGTCTACCACATATGCGGTTGGTACTTCGAGTAGTGAAACGGTCGAGGTGAGTGCTGCAAAAGACAATAATAGAAAAAAGGTACCTCCCACAAAGGCTCCCAATGTAGGGCCTAAGGTTTCAAAAGCTCTGGGCATCGTAATGAAAATTAAACCAGGACCTGCTTGATCAGAAGCTACCGTACTCATATCCCCTTGATTGATGAAAGCAACCAAAGGAAAAATCATCATACCGGCAATAAAGGCAATGCTGACATCAGCCAATGTGATATAGGCTGCTGAAGAAATTACATTATCATTTTTAGATAAATAACTTCCGTAAGTGATTAGGGTACCCATACCCAATGAAAGTGAAAAAAAGGCTTGCCTTAATGCACCACCAATCGTATTTATGGTTATTTGGTTTAGATCTGGAATCAAGTAAAACTTTATACCTTCAAAGGCATTGGGCAAGGTTAAAGTGTAAGCGGCAATCATTACGATCATTATGATGAGTGTAGGCATAAGAATTTTTGATAATTTCTCTATACCACCTGAGACACCTCTACCTACAAAATAGCCCGTAGCAGACATGAAGATCACCGCATAAGTACCCACTTTGAGAATATCAGAGGTAAAAGCTCCGAAATGGCTACTTACGCTAAAGTTGCCTGAAACCATTTCAAAAAAGAAACCAAACGCCCAACCTGCGATCACATTATAGAAGGATAAGATTAAGACTCCAGCAAGGACTCCAAAAACGCCTATAAATCTCCACTTTTTGAATCCCAATGCAGTAAATGCACCCACAGGGTTCTTACGAGTTTTCCTTCCAATAGCAATTTCAGTTACCATCACGGGAAAGCATAATAAAAAGCAAAAAACAAGGTACATGACTACAAAAGCAGCCCCTCCACCTAATCCAACTTCGAATGGGAATTTCCAAATATTACCTAAACCGACAGCTGAGCCTGCTGCGGCTAATATGAATCCAAGCTTATTGGTAAATTTACCTCTTTCTGCAACCATAAAATGTTGTTCTTATTTAAACGATGGCTAAATATACTAAATCAAACTAGGTAACTCGACGCGGTATGAATATAAATGATCTCTAAGCAGAAGATCATTTATATATGAACATTGAACATATGTTTTTTCTTGATAATTTGACTGACTCTTCTCGGAACCATTTGTTCCCATTTTGGATCTCCTGCTTTAATTAACGTCAGCACCTCATCTGAAACAATAGATAACAATCGGGTTTTAGCACCCTTCATACCTACTATTCTTTGATTCGAAATAAGATATTTATAAAGATCTATAAGATGGGGGACTGGAACAAAGTCATCGATAGACTTTACCTTACCATCAACCATCGCAGGATAAACGTAAATCTTTACATTGAGGGCGAATAGCTGACCAAAAGATTCAATGATACCTCCTTTTAAATTACTATAATAGGATTCATCAAAAATGCGTTCAAGGTTGCCTAAGCCGCAAATAATTCGCAACTTCATGCGTTGGGTAATATTAGATAAATAAGAAGCGAGCTTATAATGCTCTTGATAATTTGATATCAAAACGGTTTGCCCCAATGCACATAATAAATCTACCCGATCTAAATAATCTGCCTCATCTATTTCACCTGCTAAAGTCAGATCATGTAAGGTCAATTCAGTAATGGCCATTAGATGAGTCGTTTCCATTTCTGATTCTTCCTTAATGACTTTAAGGCCATTAATCATCATATCTACATTGACATTAGTCACGGGTCTAAATCTACCCCTTAGGACCAATACATTCTTCTTGTATAAAGCTTCAGAAGCCTGAAGTACGTTTCCTTTTGGGCCAAACATAGCAGACTGGGAGAGGCCATTTTTAACCAAGAGTAAACTCATCAATCTATTGTCAACTTGTTCAAAGTCCGGACCCATGATTGAAAACATATCTATCTGAAACCGATCTTGATCTAAATTGTCAGCCAAGGCCAAAATAATTTTTTCTGGATTATCATAATTAAAGCATGCATGAATCAAATTTACGCCCAGCATACCCAGGAGTAGTTGTTGCCACTGGGCATCCTTATCCAATAATTGAACATGGATAATACAATTATTTGGAGGGGCTGAGGGATGCTTTTGGAAGCGCAAACCAATCCAACCATGACCATCATTGGTCTTGCCAAAGTTTAAAGTTTCAACGGTATTGGCAAAGGCAAAGAATTTTGAGTGGGGTGCTCGCTCAGTCAGACGTTCTGCCAAGAGATTGTATTCTCGACTGAGCATTTTATCGAGTTTATCTTCACAAACATATTTTTTTGATTTTCCATAAATGGCATCACTAAAAGTCATGTCATAAGCGGACATGGTCTTGGCAATGGTACCTGAGGCAGCACCGGCCTTGAAAAAATGACTGGCTACCTCTTGTCCACCACCTATTTCGGCTATGGTTCCATATATTTCAGCATTTAAATTAAGTTTTAGGGCTTTTTCTTTTGTCGTTAATGTTTTGAATGCTTCCATAGATAAATATATCCCACAAAAATAGGGGCTTTACTCCATTTAAAAATATTTAGATGGGTAATTTATGAACAGATAAAAAAACCTTTTGCTTAATTAAGAATAGAGTGTGTAAGGAAATTTATTTTGCAGGATCATCTCCTCTGCAATGTCTCGTGAAAGTCTACTTGTGTTCACATGATTATAGGCGGTTAATTGATCCATGACTGTCAACAATGAATCCAAATGAGTATCTTCATCTATCATGCAAGCCAAGGCTTCATAACCTGCATTTTTTGACTTTCTAACGGCATCAAATAAGTAGAGCTTAGTGAGGTTTATGAATAATTCAGCGGACGCTTCTCCGGATTGATCAATTAACTTCAACGTTCTGAGTAAAGTAGATTCGGCGACATAAGTTTCAATGACCATCTCTGATATATTAATGAGTACTTCCTGTTCTTCATTAATTTTAGACCCATAACCTTCGAGAGCTTTGCCCATAATCATCAAGGTAGCTTTTTTGAGATCCTTCACCGCTTTGTATTCCTTTGATAGAGATGCAGAAACAAAAGCATTCTCATGATTCATGCCGGTCTTAAAGAAATCAAGTTCTTCTGCTAAATTGAATTCACCTTTGGTTATTTTTTTAATAATCATGCCTACTAAGAGCATCCTATTTATTTCATTGGTTCCTTCATAAATTTTAGCGATCCGAGCATCTCTGTAGGCACGTGCCATGGGGGCTTCTTCTGAAAACCCCATACCTCCGTATATTTGAACCCCTTGGTCAGCAATCTCATTTAATACGTCAGATCCGTATACTTTGATGATGGCTGCTTCAATTGCGAATTGCTCAACTCCTTTAAGTTTAGCGATATCCTCAGGATGACCTTGTGCCATTAAGACATCGACTTGGTCATCGATATTTTGACCCGCACGATAAGAAGCGGATTCGATAGCAAAGGTTTTGGAGGCCATTTGAGATAATTTTTGTTTGATGGCACCAAATGAAGAAATAGATACACCAAATTGCTTTCGATCATTGGCATAATTGGTCGATTGACTTGCAATTTGCTTACAAGCATTAATCACACCACAACCCAGTTTAATCCTACCTATGTTTAAAATATTTACCGCAATTTTAAATCCATTTTGACGGTTCGAAAGCATATTTTCAACCGGAACTTTTGTATCATTAAAAAACACTTGACGAGTAGAAGATCCTTTAATCCCCATTTTTCGCTCTTCATCATTCATAGTAATTCCTCCAAAGGATTTTTCTACGATAAAGGCGGTAAGATTTTTATCGTCTTCAATTTTGGCGAAAACAATAAATAAATCAGCAAATCCGGCATTTGAAATCCACATTTTCTGACCGGTAATCAAATAATTTTGTTGATCTTCAGACAAAACAGCTTTGGTTTTTGCAGCATTTGCATCAGACCCAGAGTCAGGTTCTGTAAGACAATAACAAGCCTTCCATTCACCAGAGGAAAGCTTAGGTAAATATTTTTCCTTTTGAGTTTCATCACCGTAGTAGAGGATAGGCAATGTCCCAATCCCAGTATGCGCCCCAAATGCGGTAGTAAATGATCCTGTGGATGCGATGATATCAGCAATCAACATACCTGTATTAAAACTCATACCTAAACCACCATATTGTTCAGGGATGTTCACCCCTAAAAGGCCAAGATTACCAGCTTTAGACAAGATTGAGGGCATAAGTCCTTCCTCTAAAGCATCTATTCGTTCAACATAAGGAAGTACTTCCTTGTCAATAAAATCTTGTGTGGCATTAGCCATCATCTTTTGTTCATCATTAAATTCTTCAGGAATAAATATTTCTGAGAAATGTGAATGGTTGAATAAAAATCCTCCTCCTTTAACGATGTTTCTTGCTACTGTCTTTTCCATTCTATGGGGTATTTATATTATATGCTGCATGCATAACATTTCAAATATAATCAATATTGTTATGCATGCAGCGTATATAAGAAAAAAAATGAAAGAAAGAGAAAATCAGAGGTCACTAAGACCACGTTTGGTTATTTAAGAGAGTAGGGTGAAATTAAGAGGCGCTTCTTTTATAGAATCAGTAAGTATTCAACCATCTCCAGATGCGTTGAAATAAATTACGATTCACCTTAGGTGTGGCTATTGGCCTATTTAATCTTTTTATGGGTATCTGTGGTGCTTTGACAGTAGGTTCTTTTTTTGGTTTCTTATTTAACTTCTTTTTAATAGGTTCAATGCGAGGTGGATTTGCGTTTAAATAGCGCGCTCTTTTTTCTTTTTTAAGCTGATTGGCTCTTTGCTTTCTGAGTTCACGCTCTTTCTTTGCCTTCTTTTTTCGAGCTTCCTCTAAGGGATTAAAAGTATTAGAGGTTATATTTTTAGAGATTGATTTATGAGAAATAGAAGATGATTGTTTCGTTGTGGTCTGCGATTTTTCTTTCGGTTTTTCTGTAGACAATTCAATTTTACCTTTAACGGTGAGTCCTTTCAGTTTAATTACAGGCGCCTTGATAACTTCAATATTCTCATCAATATTATCGGTTAAGTCGTCCGCAACAGATGTTTTTACTTTTTCTTTCACCTCAATTATTTCAACATCTTCTAATTTAACCTCTTCTAGATCGATATTGAGGTTAAGCGCTTCCTTTGGGATTGATTCTACCTCTAGATCTTTTGAATCAAGAGGGCTGTGCTCGCTTGGCTGAGATGGGGGATCAGAAGGCACCTCAGCAACGACTTCTTCTTTTTCATAACCATAATGATCCAAAGCAATTTTCATTTGCGCATCACTTAGTTTAGAATTGCTAGAGGCTAAAAATTTGATTCCTTTATTTTCATAAAAGAGCTCCAATTCCGAAGGTTTTAATTTTAATTTTCTAGATAGTGAACTTAATCTCATGGGTTAAGATGGTATATAATTTGGCTAATTTAAATGACTGGCGTGGATTTTGCTTAAATTTGGTTAAAAAACAATATCTTTTCATAAATTTTTATGTGTTTAATTTTTATTTAATTTCTTTGTAGTAATGAGTAAAAGGAGACAAGAAATCATAGATCGGGCACTTAAGCTATTCAATGAAAAAGGATTTCATGATGTAAGCATCAAACAAATTGCAGATAGCTTATCAATTAGTCCTGGCAATCTCACTTATTATTTTACAAAAAAAACAGATTTATTAAAAGCTATTCAACACCAGTTGATTCAGGAAACGTCTATAGATATCATGCCAAGTGGGTATATTACGCTTTATCATTTTGAGGAAATTTTCAAAAGTTATAGTCAGATACAGGCGAAGTACCACTTTTACTACAACAACCTACAATATATATTCAAAACATTTCCCGAGATCACAAAGAGTTATCGTATCATCACACGAAAAAGATTTAGAGACGCCAAATTATTAATTAATTATTATATAAAAACAGGAAGATTGAAACCTGAAAATGAAAAAATTAATTATGCTTATTTCATTCGTACGATATGGATGATCAGTGTGTTTTGGAAGACGTACAGTTTAATGACGGCGGATGCATTTAGAGATAAGCCTTCTCAACTTGATATTTTGTGGAGCAATGCCATCCCTTTAATGACAGAAAAAGGGTATCATGAATATATTGAAATCATAAAATTTTCGGTCTTGGAAGTAGTGAAAGCCTAAGGCTAATCTTTTATAAGTCCATAGCTGCTTCAACGTTCTTGTTGATTAAAGGCTTTTTAGATAAGAGTGAAATGGCCACAAATAAAAGCATAGAAACAATTAGGGATATGGCTCCAATGTCTATAGCATATGGCACCTTAATATCTAATATTTTCACACTAAAATTAATCAGGAGACTTGAAATAATACAAACATTAGCGGCCAAAGGCGTGGCGCGTTTCCAATTAAACCCAATGACGACTACAGGTACAATGGCCGCAGCAAAAGTCCCCCAACCAAAAGCCCCTAAAATAGCCACTAAATCCCCTGAATAACGGGCAAATAGGGCAGCCATTACGGTTAACATGAAAGTAACCACACGTGCCCAAAAGAGATCATTTTTAATTTTAAAACCGATGGCATTAGGAATGTCATGCATAATCGCTGCCGTACCGATATTTAGAAAGGCATCAGCAGTGGACATGATCGCTGCGAATAGACCGGCGAAAACAAGACCTGCCAATATTGGGTTGGTATAATACTGTAAATATACTGAAGCAGCCATATCTGCATTTGATAATTCAGGGTGTACCCCACTGATCACTAGTGCTCTCATGGCTAAACCAATAGACAACCATAAAAGAGCAGAAAAAAAATAGCCAACAATAGAAGTGGGTAAAATATATTTTGCATCTGAGATGTTTTTGTACATCATCATTTTAGTAATCACATGAGGTTGTCCCGCTCCACCCATCATGAAAACAAAAAGCCATGATAAGGATCCCAAAGCGCCTAAAGTACCCCAAGGTCCAATCGCTCCGGCATCATCCTTAGCTATGATTTGACTGATCTCTTCAAAACCTCCCTCAAACAAATTGAAGACACTAAAAAAAATCAATAGGGCACCAAATATCATAATAGCGCCTTGGACGAGATCAGTATAAACTGAGGCAACAATACCTCCCGTAATACTGTAAAAAACTAAAATAGAACATGAAATGAGCATGCAGTATCCGATACTTATATAATCAACGAAGCTAGAGGCATTTAATATTTCTTGCAACACAATGGACATCGCTAAGATCTGCGTAGCTAAATAACCTAACACACCTAAAATAATAGCCAAAGCCATGAGTCCTTGGGTAAATGCATTGTCATATCTTAATCTAACGACATCAGGCAGGGATATGGGATTTCCAATTTCAGCAAATAATCTCAAACGCTTGGCGAGTAAAAAAAAGGATAAATTAAATCCCATTATAACACAAACGAACATCCAGACCGAACTCATTCCCATTTTGTACACTAGGGCTGGCCCACCTACAAAACCAAAACCACTTAAGAGACTCGAAAAGACAGCAAATCCAGTAACCATGATGCCTAAGTCTTTCCCAGCCATAAAAAAATCCTGAGTGGATTTAGTTTTTTTAAGGGCCCAAATTCCAACCAAAATAGTTAAAAGCATATAAGCGGCTACAAAGCCAAGAATGATGGGGTTTCTAAATGCTTCCAAATTATTTGTCTTGAGACTTTATGAGATTTTGAAAACTTTTGAAAGACGCTTCAGTTATTATGATGGCTTCAAAATAACGTATGTAGATATATGATAGGGATAAAGGAGAAAATCCAATTAAATAAAGCATCACTGCGGTTGATCTTGGGAAACCAAAATAAAAAGATTGGAGGTTAAGGTCATTTAAAAAAACCAACAACCCAAGTAGGCATAAATAGACCAAACAAAAGCAGACCATTACGATTTGAATGTTCCTTCTTTTTTGTTTCTTGAGATGTCTGGTAGATAATAAAAGGCTTCCTAAATAGACCCAGATCATTCCAAAGCAGAAAATAAAGCCGTAAGAAGAATGATTATTCGCAGTTTTACCTGAAATCATTAAACTATTGAACTCTGAATGAACCGTTTGATAATAAGTCACCTCAGGCGTTATTATCAAAAAACAAAGAACAACGAGCGTCAAAAAAATTAGGCCCATCAATAAAAACACATCAACTTTTAGCTTCAACAGACTAGAGATTTAGTTCACTAAATTACGTAAAAGGCGAATGAAATGAATAGGCTTTTACGATTAAAACATAATTAGGTGATCACTTAACGCCTCTCTATTTAAAGGGAGATTGAGTTTGGACTAAGTTGGAAATTGATCATTTCGATTTAAATAATTGTCGGTAAGAGGCCAACTTGGTCATTTTATGTTAAAATAAAATGAATACAATTTTGATGTAGTTATGTTACGCATCAAGAACAGCGACTATACTTTAACTATTACCTGAGTCGTTTATATAAATAACTCCTCAATTGAGAAGATGAAAAAAAGCCCTCTTCGGACCCATTTATTTAAAATCAAGTATTCTTATTTTTTTTAGCCTGAGGAGAAGTTTCCGCTGATTTGTCATATGAGCTATAATATTCATCCAATATACTCATAGTTGCATTCAATAAATCTTTGGTTTCTATTAACAAGCTAAAATATAAAGTTGTGTTTTTTGGACTAGATTCATCTGCTCTGGTTCGTTCAATTTGTTTATTGATTTTGTCGGAAACTGAATTGATCAATTCAGTTTTTCTATTTAAAATGATACCAATTTCTTCAAATGATTCCGTCCTAAAGGCATTGATGATATTAATGAAGAAAGTTTCAAAACGATCGTCTAAATCTTTAAGTTCTTTGGTTTGGGTAGGGGTTAATTTTTTATGATTATTGTTAACATGCTTGTGGCTGACTTTAGAGATATATTCAAGTGATTGGGTCATGTCTTGGAGATATCCCAATATGTTGAGATAGAAGTTGCTCGCACTTAAGCTCGATTCGTCCAAATTTTTAATGAAGTAAAACACATTATCACTCAAATCATCTACCTCAGCAGAAAGTTTGACAATTTGTTTTTTATTCTTTTTGAGCAATTCCAAATCATGTTCAGCGAGACCATGCATAGCGTTGGAATAGATTCGATTGCCTCGTTTGACTACATTGGCGATATTCGCTGCGCTTTCAGTAATGACACCTTGAACCGAACTACTTTCCGCTTTTTTCAATCGGTCTTCTGCACTGATTTCTTTCGATTTCTTAACGCGAGAAATATAATTTGAACTAAAATTTAAGAGTACAATAAAGAGTAAAACAGCAATGGCTGTAGGACCTCCTAAATTGATTAAATAAGCGATAACACCGGCAGCTGAAAAAGCAACAAGCGCCGTAAAAAACCATCCACCAATTACATTTAATACGCCAGCTACCCGGTAAACTGCGCTTTCACGACCCCAAGCTCGATCTGCTAAGGAAGAGCCCATGGCAACCATGAAGGTCACATAAGTGGTAGAAAGAGGTAATTTGTATGAGGTTGCTATAGAAATCAAAACCCCTGCCACCATCAGATTGACAGCAGCCCTAACCATGTCGAATGCGGGTAATTCTAGTGTTTTATCTTTAACTAATACAATGGTGGGCTTTTCAAATTGAGCTTCGATTTTATTTTGAAGTGTTTCTGGGAGTACTTTTGATAAAACACTTGAAATCCCCATAGCAAATCGTACAAACCCTCTGGACACCCAATTGGGCTGGAAGCGTTCTTTAATTTCACCCTGATTGGATAAATCAATGGAGGTTTTTACTACTAATTTGGACCTACTTGAAAACCATAAGGTTAACACCATAATGATACCAGCAATTAATAAGAAGAGCGTAGGAGTGGGTACTTTAGCATCCAGTACTTGCATGCTAAATTCATGAGCAGGTACGCCTGAGATTACCCAAGCTTCGTAGGATTGCCATGCAGCGATTGGCACACCGATGAAATTCACCAAATCATTGCCAGCAAATGCCAGCGCTAAGGCAAAGGTGCCGACACCGATGATTACTTTGTATATGTTTATTTTAAGCTTTTTAATAAAAAATAAAGAAAGAAAATACCACAGAGCCAAACTGACAATAACGATGAGAAATATTTGATTCGTTAAAAAACTTTTGATGGTCTCACCTCCCAATAATTCAAAACTTTGCCCAGCATATGAGGTACCCTTAATTCCTTTTAA
>CAJJCN010000056.1 GCA_905182655.1 Flammeovirgaceae bacterium UBA4465 | reverse complement strand
TGCTACGCCCAACTGAAACCCAAAGAGATCAGTAATATTGAAGGGGTTGATGCCGTTTTGGGTGCTGCTGAAAAATTCAGGATGTTTGATTATATCGAAACATTCATTCCTCAATCTAAAACTCAAGTTTTTACTTCCGAAATTAAAACCGCCGATATTTTCAATGCGTCTCATTCTTATGGCGATCGAACCCGTACATTCCTTAAAGTTCAAGATGGCTGTAATTATAAATGTGCCTTTTGCACCATTCCTTTAGCCAGAGGTAAAAGCCGAAGTGAATCTATCGAAAACATACTTAATCAAGCCAACCAAATTGCCTTGACAGAAGTAAAAGAAATAGTCCTGACGGGAGTCAATATTGGAGATTTTGGTATTCAAGGGGGTAAGCGAAAAGAAAAGTTCATAGACCTGCTCAAAGCACTTGATGAGGTTGAAGGCATCGATAGGTTTAGAATTTCATCGATAGAGCCCAATTTATTATCTGAAAAAATCATTGATTTTGTAGCTCAATCAAAAAAGTTTGTGCCTCATTTTCATATCCCACTTCAATCCGGAAGTGACCTCATATTGCATGATATGAAACGAAGATATGATACAAGTTTATATGCTGAACGTATTAAAAAAATCAAGGCCATCATGCCCCATTGCTGTATAGGCGTTGATGTGATCACAGGGTTCCCAGGTGAAACGAAAGCGGAATACTTAAAGACTTATGAGTTTTTACGTGAATTGGATGTTTCTTATCTTCATGTATTTACCTATTCTGAAAGAGAAAACACAAGGGCCTTTCACATGGCAGATCCGGTACCCCAAAAAGAAAGACAGGACCGGTCTCGTTTGCTTAGAATACTCTCTGAAAAGAAAAAGAGATATTTTTATGAGACCCAAAAAGATCAAATAAGAACAGTTCTATTTGAAGATAATATTGAAGATGGGGAGATGCAAGGGTATACAGAAAACTATGTCCGTGTTACTGCAAAATATGACCCGATGCTCACCAATGAACTAAAAAAAATAAGGCTGTCCGAGATAGATAAAAAAGGTAACTTCCAAGTTTTAGAAATAGAAGAATATCAACCTGTTCATAAATAGAAAGCATGAAACTCATTTGTATTGGTCGTAATTATGTGAAGCATATCGAAGAGCTGGGGAATGAAAAACCAGAAAGTCCGATTATTTTCTTAAAGCCAGACTCAGCCCTCATCAAAAACAATGAGCCTTTTTACTACCCTGATTTTTCAACCGATATTCATTATGAGGTTGAAGTACTCGTTAAAATAAAAAAGGTTGGCAAATCTATTCCTGTCAACTTTGCACACAAGTATTACGACGAAATTGGATTGGGCATTGATTTAACGGCAAGAGACCTACAAACAAAGGCCAAAGCCAAAGGCCTGCCATGGGACTTGGCTAAAGGGTTCAATGGCTCAGCTCCCATTTCTAACTTCATCTCTAAGAGTACTTTTAACGTACAAGACCTCAATTTTTCATTAAAATTGAATGGTACTCTTGTTCAATCATCTAATACTTCGCTCATGCTCTGGTCAATAGATGAAATAATTGCCTACGTATCCCGATACATGACTTTAAAAAAGGGGGATATATTGTTTACCGGCACCCCTGAAGGTGTAGGTCCCATCAAGATTGGGGATCAGCTTCAAGGCTTTATTGAATCCCAAAATATGTTTGATTTTGAGATACGGTAGTTTCTTAATTCTTGGGTTACTGCCCTTTCTTGGATGGACTCAGGTTTCTTCAAAATATATCTTTCCAATAAACAGTGGAACCCAACAATATTTGGCCGGTACCATGGGAGAAATTAGGCACAACCACTTTCATGCTGGCCTCGACATCAAAACAGGGGGTAGAACAGGCATTCCTGTGCGAGCCATTGCCAATGGATATGTATCAAGGATTGGTATCGGTGAAGGTGGATATGGCCATGTACTCTACCTAACCCACTTAGACGGAAAAACATCCGTATATGCACATCTTCAACGTTTTGAAAATGGTTTAGAAACGTATACCCTCAATCAACAGTATCAAAAGGAAACTTATCCTATTAGATTGTTCCCTCAAAAAAACAAATTTTATTTCAACCAAGGAGAGATCATTGGTTACTCAGGAAATAGTGGGTCTTCATCAGGTCCCCACCTCCATTTTGAAATAAGAAATGCCCGGCAAGAATTCCTGAATCCATTTGATGAGTTTTCAATTAATGAAATTCAAGATGACATCGCTCCTAGAATAAAATACATTGCCTTCAAATGTCTAGACATCGATGCTCGGGTAAATGGGGCATATGGTACCTTATTGGCCCGAACCACTAAAAAAAATGATCTCTTTAGCATTCAAAAAAACATTCATCTCTCAGGAAATATAGGTATTGAAATATATCATTATGACAACATGAGTGGTGCTCCCAATCGGAACGGAATTCCCGAAATCATACTCAAAGTCAATCAGGACACCGTCTTTCATCAACTCAAAAAATCAATGTCTTTTGCACAGCAGCGAGATATATCAACCCACATTGACTATCCCTACGCCATGGAAAGACACATCACCCTTAATAAATTATTCAAATCCGACGGTAATGAACTGGGTATTTATATAAAAACCCAAGAGGGCTATCTTTTTGATGAGATGCCTCATGAGCTGGAAATCATATTAAAAGACAATCATCAAAATATTTCCACCCTTGAGGCCACGGTAAATAGTGAAGCCCCTATCAACCACTATTATCCCCGTGTGAATACCTATGAAATAGATGAAAATCAATTGCATTATGTAAGTACTGATTCTATATCTCAGGTCTTCATGGATGATGAATTCATTTCCCTTCCACCCTATTTGTCAAATGAAA
This sequence comes from Flammeovirgaceae bacterium UBA4465, assembly GCA_905182655.1. Classification (GTDB taxonomy): domain Bacteria; phylum Bacteroidota; class Bacteroidia; order Cytophagales; family Cyclobacteriaceae; genus UBA4465. Next base: position 4,213 of record CAJJCN010000056.1, on the reverse strand, counting down.
ACCAGTATTACTACTTGTGGGATTTGCGTTCTGGATTGCCCGATTCTATCGAATCTGGAAACTTGACCCTTCAACCCCATTTTTTCACTGAGATACCTTCTGGTATCGATTATTCATTTCATAATGAAGATTTTATTATTGAAGTAAATAAAAAATCATTGTTTGATACCCTTTATTTACAGTTTACCAAAGAATACGATTCCTTGCAGGATAAGATGTTTTATACTTTTAATGACCGAACGGTCCCTTTAAGGAAAGACGTCATCATTTCACTCCATGACACTGATCCTCAAAAAAATCAATACCAAGTATTTAAAGTAGATAAAAAAAGTCGCTTAAATTATGTCGGAAGCGAACGAAATGCTGAGGGAAGTTTTATCTTTAAAACCAGGCAATTAGGGACATTCACGCTAGATGCTGATACCATAAAGCCCGTTATTAAACCCATATCATGGAATAGAATGGGTCTCAAATTTATTATAAAAGATGTTAGATCAGGAATTAAGTCTTACCATGCAACTCTTGATGACCATTTTTTGTTAATGAAATACGATGCTAAACGAAGTGCATTAACAGCGCGGCCTAAAAATAAAAAAAAGCCTCTCAAAGGTCTTTTCGTGTTAGAAATTGAAGATAACTTTGGCAATAAAACTAAAATTAGTAGACCATTATGATTACATTAAAAAAAGGTGATACCGCTCCAGAATTCTCTGCCATCAATCAAGATGGGAAAATGATCAACCTGACAGATTATAAAGGGAAAAAAGTGGTTCTCTATTTTTATCCAAAAGACAATACACCTGGGTGTACCACCCAATCGTGTAACTTAAGGGACAACTATGCCCTGCTCCAAAAACAAGGCTATGAAATATTTGGCATCAGTCAAGATTCCGAAAAATCACATCAGAAATTTATCGAAAAGCAAGCATTGCCTTTTGATTTAATCAGTGATGCAGATCATAAAGTACACCATCTTTATGGTACATGGGCCCTAAAAAAGTATATGGGTAAAGAATATATGGGGACGGTCAGAACTACTTTTGTTATTGATGAAAAAGGTGAGATTTCTGATGTTATTGAAAAAGTTAAAACGGACAATCATACTTCCCAAATTTTAGAAAAATAAAAGGCTCACCACCTATCAATAGTTACTGATAATATATCTTAGGTTCAAACCTATACCTTGTAAGTTAAGCTTAGTCGTTGATAAGATTTGGACGGCTGGGCGCCAGTCCATGGCAAGGGTCATCGGGACATTTTTAAACTGATAAGCCCATCCTACTTCTGCCATGAGCCCTATTTTTAAGGGTTGACCCATAAATGCATAAGGTCCTGCACCGACATACCAATGTAGATCTTCCCCCTCAATGGGCTTGTAAATGAAATCCCACAAGACATCCACACCCACCCCATTGGCAAAGGAAATATCTGCATGTATTCTTGTAAAATCGGTAGTAGTAAAAACACCATCAATGGCCACACTACTCCCTCCGGTTACCGACCCAAACCTAAGGCCTATTTCTTGAGAATAAGAAGACAGATAGGCACCTAATAAAATAAATCCAAGTAAAAATATTTTTTTCATCTGCTGTTATGTTTCGAAACATTACGTGTTCATTGTGTGTAAATTTAGAACTTGGATGGATAATTTAAGAAGAACTATCAAATAATTTTGAAATGAACATTTATAACCTCAATAATTATTAGATTAGACCTATAATCTGCTGTAAACAACAAGTTGTCGAAACTAAATAAGCAATAATGAAAAATGATAATTCATCCATCAATAAAGTAGTTGATACCGCCATTCGATTGATCAGCTTGGGTTTCATTGCTTATTTGTGTGTTTCAATTTTAAAACCATTCATTAATCCTCTTTTTTGGGGAATTATTTTTGCGGTAGCATTGGACCCATTCTATCGGAAAGTAGATAAACTAATAGGACATAAAAGCAAAATCACAAGTATCATCACAGTATTGCTTACTTTCATGGTTATTTCTATGCCGCTTTATTTATTTTTAGAATCTGCGATTCGAGGTATTACAGATATTGGATCCATGTATGCTTCAGGTAAGTTTTTAATTCAATCTCCAAATGAAACCATTAAAACCATTCCAATTATTGGTAATTGGATCTTCGATTCTTGGCAATTAGCCTCTCAAAACCTTCCTTCTCTATTAAACCAATATCAGGATTACTTAAAACAATTTGGATTGTTTTTACTTGATTCTATATTGGGTACAGGTATTACCATTATCAATCTTGGGCTTTCTGTGCTCATCGCTGGCGTCCTGCTTTATTCTAAAGGCACCACCAAAGTAGTCTACAGGTTATTTGAAAAAATCGCAGGAGATTTTGGGATCGAATTTGCTTCCATTACCGAACAAACCATTAGAAATGTAGTCAAAGGTATATTGGGAGTGGCCGTTATTCAAGCCACCTTAGCCGGTTTTGGGTTTTTAATGGTTGATCTTCCTTATGCCGGGCTATGGGTTTTAATTTGCCTGATACTCACAATTATACAAGTGGGTCCCGGATTTGTCATCATACCCGTCATCGTTTGGTTATTCCTCACAAGAGAAGTAGTCCCCGCATCCATTTGGTCCGTGTATCTGATCATTGTCATGTTATTAGACAATATTTTAAAGCCTATATTTTTGGGAAAAGGAGCTTCAGTGCCCACTGCAGTTATTTTCTTAGGCGCCATAGGAGGCTTTTTGTTTAAAGGTTTTCTGGGTTTATTTTTGGGTGCTATCATTTTATCTATTACCTACAAATTACTTGTTTTTTGGTTAGGTTTAGAAAGCACAAATCTTCAGAAAACAGCAACAAATCAAGAACCATTTAAGCCTGAATAAAATTTAGATAAAGCAAAAAATCTCTCCACTGATTTAACTTATGTTTAAATAAAACTTGCCAAAAGGAATACAGCAGAATTCTTTTTTAATTAGGACGATCATATCTCTACTTTATTAAAAAATAAATTCAAATTTTCAGTAAGTTTGCCCAACAAAAAATATAGGTATGGCCAACATCGCTGAATTAGAAAAAATAGCCAGTCAGGTTCGAAGAGATATCGTGAGAATGGTACATTCATGTCAATCGGGGCATCCCGGAGGCTCATTGGGATGTGCAGAATATTTGATTGCGCTCTATTTCTCCATCATGAAACATGATACAAGTTTTAACATGAAAGGGATTGAAGAAGATCTTTTTTTCATCTCCAATGGTCATATCTCGCCCGTATTTTATAGCGTTTTGGCACGATCCGGATATTTTGATGTCTCTGAGCTGGCTACCTTTCGTAAAATAAACTCAAGACTTCAAGGACATCCTGCTACAGAAGAAGGCCTACCAGGCATTCGCATGTCTGCAGGCTCATTGGGTCAAGGACTGTCTGTCGCCTGTGGTGCCGCTTTGGCCAAAAGATTGAATAAGGATCCTAGAAATATCTTTTGTTTAATGGGAGATGGCGAACAACAAGAAGGCCAGGTATGGGAAGCAGCTATGTTCGCAGCTCACAATAAATTAGATCACTTGATTGCCACCATAGATTACAATGGTCAGCAAATAGATGGTCCCGTTGATGAAGTGTTGTCCTTAGGTGATCTTGCTGGTAAATACAAAGCCTTTGGCTGGACGGTTCTCACTTGTGATGGCAATGATATGTCAGCAATCGTATCAATGCTCAATCAGGCCATCGATCAAACGGGAAATGGAAAGCCCATCATGATTCTTATGAAGACAGCTATGGGAAAAGGAGTTGACTTTATGGAAGGATCTCACAAATGGCATGGAATACCCCCTAATGACACGCAATTAGAAGTGGCATTGAATCAACTTGAAGAAACTTTAGGAGATTATTAATATGAAATATCAGTACACTGAAAAAAAAGATACCCGATCAGGGTTTGGAGACGGACTTACTGCATTAGGAAGAACCCATCCGGAAGTAGTGGCCCTTTGTGCAGACTTAGTAGGTTCTCTAAAGATGGCCAATTTCATTAAAGAAAACCCATCAAGGTTTTTTCAAATGGGTATCTCAGAAGCCAATATGATGGGAACCGCTGCCGGTCTAGCTACGGCGGGTAAAATTCCTTTTACTGGGACATTTGCCAACTTTTCAACGGGACGCGTTTATGATCAGCTAAGACAATCTATAGCCTATTCAGAAAAGAATGTCAAAGTATGTGCCTCGCATGCAGGTCTTAC
>CAJJCN010000055.1 GCA_905182655.1 Flammeovirgaceae bacterium UBA4465 | reverse complement strand
TAATTTATGGCTGATCCAGTGTGCATTGGTGTCAAGGGTTTGACCATAAAGGAGTTCATCTCCAATAGAAATTATTTCTGCGGTTGCTGTCATTAATTTATAGCGTTTTTTAACGGGTATCTATGAAACCATTTTTTGGCTACGAAAATTCATGTTTATATTTTTTAATTATTCGTAAATCAATATTCATAATTTACAGATCCTTGCGTTCTAGAACTTAGGAAGGCAGTCACCTGTGACATAATACTTTTTTTACCCCTTGATTCTTGTATTTGAGGCTGATTGAGATTCATGACGATCAGGAGGCGATCTAATTCTGAATCGGATAAATTAAATTTATTTTTAAGCTCACTACGTATCGGTTCAAGCTCTATCAATTTGGCATAGGTAATGAATTTTTCAGTCTGAATCCTGGCTTCTACAGCTTTTCGCTTTTCTATATTCTCTTTAGTGAAATAACTGAGGGCACCACTGATGGCCACGCCAGGAGCATAATACTCATTCATCATCGGAGTGAAAGATACTTGCGGGGTAGGTTCGCTGCTAGGCTCTGCTACTCCCGGGATTTTCATAGGCCTGCCTTTATATCTTTTGGGAATGCGATAATCAGTATTGGAAAAAACCCAAACAGAACCTAAAATAATGTCCATTGGAGCCATGGTACTGGTGATTTGTCGGAGAATCATGCTTTGATCTACAATGACTACAAGAGGCTTGTAACCAATGAAGGTCATTCTTACCGTATCATTGGGAGCTGCTTTAATGATGAAGACACCATTATCCGCTGATAAGGAACCCACTTCCTTTGTAATGTTAACTACATATACATAGGGCATGGGCGATTGATTTTCATTCAAGACGACACCTTGCAGTTCTTGGCCAGAGGCGCCCCATACAATCAGCATGGCAATAAGAATAGATAAAGGTTTCACGGCGTAAAAATACAAGTTCATGATCAAAATATCTGATTCTTAACGATTCTTAACTTTTTAATAATGAGCAATTCGTTATTGACCTTGATGAATACTTTCTTTGAGATATGATTTCTTAAATGATTGAGTAAATATGGTGATTCAAATGATGATATTGCGTTAAATTTCAACACCTTCATTTTATTTTACTTAACCTATGTTGGAAATTCTTTATGATCATCCAGATTTTGTTGCAATCAATAAACCCCATGACCTTTTGGTTCATAGAACGCCCATAGCCAGAGATGTCCAAGAATATGCACTTCAGCTTTTGAGAGATCAATTGGGTCATCCCGTACATCCGGTTCACAGGTTAGACCGCAAGACCGGGGGTGTTTTGCTTTTTGGAAAGTCACGTAGGGCATTGACCCTTATTTCAAATCAATTTCAGTCCCGGTCGGTTCAAAAGTCGTATTTAGCTATTGTGAGAGGCTTCACAGATCCCAAAGGCATCATAGATTATCCTTTGAAACATGAATCTGGTAAAATTCAAGAGGCCATTACTCATTATTGGACCTTAGCCAAAACAGAATTAAATTTCCCTTCTGCCCATCATTTGACCAGTAGGTATTCGCTGGTGCGTTTGCTTCCGCATACGGGAAGGATGCATCAACTTAGGAAGCACATGGCTCACATATTACACCCTATAGTAGCCGATCGACCTTATGGTTGTAACAAGCAAAATAAGATGTTTAAAGAAAAGTTTACTATGATGACGATGTTGCTGCACGCATCAAAATTAACTTTTGAATGGGAGGGAGCCATGATTGAGATCCACGCACATCCCCAGGCTGAATTTATGCGCATGTTGAATGTTTTAAAGTTGCCTATTGTAATTGATTGACTAGGTAAAAATTAAAGGATTGCTCAATGAGTAAGGGCATAAAAAAAGCCCTTACTCATTGAGCAAGGGCTTTTTTATGATAAGCTATGATATTACATCATTCCTGGCATTCCACCTGGCATTCCACCTGGCATTCCGCCTGGCATTCCACCAGCTCCTTCAGCTTCGGGTTGATCAGCTACAATGGCCTCTGTGGTCAACAATAACCCTGCAATGGATGCTGCATTCTCCAAGGCCAATCTTGTGACCTTAGTTGGATCAATAATACCTGCTTTAAACATATTTTCGTAAACATCTTTAAAAGCATTGTAACCATAATCTCCTTTACCTGCTTTTACCGCATTAACTACTACGGAAGCTTCTCCACCAGCATTAGATACAATCGTTCTCAAAGGAGCTTCAATAGCTGCTCTGATGATCGCCACACCTGTATTTTGATCTTCGTTTTCTAAGTTCAAATCATTAATGGCCTCAATGGCCCTGATGAAAGCAACGCCTCCTCCAGCAACAATTCCTTCTTGAACGGCCGCTCTTGTGGCGTGAAGTGCATCGTCAACCAAATCTTTCTTTTCTTTCATTTCAACTTCAGTGGCCGCACCTATGTACAGAATGGCAACACCACCAGAAAGTTTGGCAAGTCGCTCTTGAAGCTTCTCTTTATCGTAATCAGAAGTTGTATTGTCAATCTGTTGTTTGATTTGATTGACTCTAGCTTCGATATCTTCTTTTTTTCCAGCACCGTTGATAATTGTTGTATTGTCCTTATCGATGATCATTTTATCAGCGGTACCCAAGTAGTCGAGCGTTACATTTTCAAGCTTGTATCCTCTTTCTTCTGAAATAAGGGTACCTCCAGTGAGAATGGCAATGTCTTCCAACATGGCTTTTCTTCTGTCACCAAAACCAGGTGCTTTTACTGCCGCTACTTTTAATGAACCTCTAATTTTATTGACAACAAGGGTAGCCAATGCTTCTCCGTCGATATCTTCTGCAATAATCATCAAAGGCTTGCCTGTTTGAGCAGTTGCTTCTAATACAGGTAAAAGTTCTTTCATATTTGAAATCTTTTTGTCGTAGATCAAAATGTAAGGAGTTTCAAGAACAGCCTCCATTTTTTCAGTATCAGTGACAAAATAAGGAGAAAGATATCCTCTGTCAAACTGCATGCCTTCTACCGTCTTTACTTCGGTTTCTGTACCCTTAGCTTCTTCGACAGTAATCACACCATCTTTGCCTACTTTATCCATAGCTGCTGAAATCATCTTGCCTACGGCAGGATCATTGTTGGCAGATACAGAAGCCACTTGTGTTATTTCATCACTGGTAGCAATGTTTTTAGATTGTTTTTTAAGGTCGGCAATGACTGCGGCTACGGCTTTGTCTACACCTCGTCTTAAATCCATAGGATTTGCTCCTGCAGCGACATTTTTAATGCCGTGCCCATATATTGCTTGCGCGAGTACAGTAGCTGTTGTAGTTCCATCACCTGCACTATCAGCAGTTTTAGAAGCCACTTCTTTTACCAATTGCGCACCCATGTTCTCTACGGGATCGCTGAGTTCTATTTCTTTTGCCACGGAAACACCATCTTTGGTAATGCTGGGTGCACCAAATTTTTTGTCAATGATGACATTTCTGCCCTTAGGTCCTAAGGTTACTTTTACAGCGTCCGCTAATTTGTTAACGCCTATTTTTATTTTGTCTCGAGCTTCGCTATCAAAAAAGATATCTTTTGCCATGATTATATATTTTTAAATTTGTTAAAAAAATGATTTTGATTAGATCGTTCCAAACACGTCGGAATTTTTCATAATTAAATATTCGATTCCACCGATAGTAATTTCTGTTCCAGAATACTTACCATACAATACGCGGTCTCCGACATTCACTGTCACAGGCTTTTCGTCTGTACCCTGACCAACGGCGACCACCGTTCCTTCTTGAGGTTTTTCCTTTGCAGTATCAGGAATAATGATACCTGATGCTGTTTTTTCTTCAGCAGCAGCTGCTTCAACGAGGATTCTATCTTCGTTTGGTATGAAGTTTACTTTTGACATTTTTGTTTAACGTTTAATTATCTTAAAATTTTACAAGATGAAAGTGATACTACACATAATATGCCAATTTGAATATTTATGCAATTCACTAAAAAGTATGACATTTTTGCAGATAGATATAAGAATCTTGTCAGAGAAATGGCAATGAGCTTTATTTAATGCTCATTTTGTCAGTAATATAATGAGAAAATCAGTTGGCAGAATCTGAATTCACATTTAGATCATTCAGTTCGGGAGCTAAAGCATTGGGATCAATGGATTCCTGTAAATTAGGTAAAGGTGCTTGACCTTGTACATTTTCTATATTAGGACTTTCGATAAAGTTTTGATTTTCTTCTATGAATAGATTTGACAATAAGGTCAATGATAATATGGCAATCGAAAACCCCCAAGTAAGTTTTTCGAGTAAATCTCCTGTTTTCTTTACACCCATGACTTGCGAAACGCCAGCGCCTCCAAATTGACTTGACAATCCGCCTCCCTTTGGATTTTGGGCTAGAACGACCAATATGAGCAATAATGATAGAAAAATAATGACTCCAATGATAAGTGTATACATTTATTTTGTTTTTAATTTTTTAATGAGACCCGCAAAGTAAGATTTTTTTTCAGGGAATTTCAAACTTAGGCTCTCGTATATAGCAATTGCCTTTCTTTTTTTATTTTGCTCAATATAAATTCTGGCTAAATACTCACTACTTGCCTCGGGTTTGAATTCAGAACTTTTAGCAGAGAGATCTTCAGGTTTTATTTTGGTGCCTGTTGCTTTAACCGGTTTTATTTTTGGATTATTGTCAATAAATTCATCGACGATTTTTTTTTGCTCTTGTTGATCTGGCTGCGGTTTTTCATTCTGCTTTACCACAGTTCCCTTGGCCTTTTCTTTTGGTGAAGTGCCGACTTTTTTTATTTTGGTCTTACTTACCTTTTTTTGAGTTACTTTTTTTTTTTTTAGTATTACTTTCTTTGCTATGGCAGGAGGCGCCTGCTCTGAAGTCTTTTCCTCGTCATCTATCTTGCTCATCATCGCCTTAAACCGTAGCTTAGAGGCTCTCAAGTCTTTCATATCTTGCCTCACTTCTGAGATGAGATGATCAATGGAAGATGTTGGTACATCTGGATCTGGAGCCTGATCGATATTCGCTATATCAGTAGTAGGAGTGAGATCAAGGGGGGGCTCAGTTTCAGTAGGGATTGAGGCAATGTTTAATTCTTGTGAAGACGATGTTGATACATCAATGATGCTTTTTTCTTTCTCTAAGGATTCCTCTTCTGTTATGCTTTCTTCTTTCTCTAAAGGTTCCTCTTCTGTTAAGCTTTCTCCTTTCTCTAAAGGTTCCTCTTCAATTGATAGATCACCCAATGTGCCTGTTTCAGGTATTTGTGAAGAAACGCCTTCTTCGGAGGGTATGATGGGATCAGCGGGTGTGTCTATGGATGGGCTACCTAATGCTGATCTGTATTTAGCTATCTTTTCTTTTATGAGTCGATCTTCCTCATTTAGGGCGTCATTTGAAACTCCTTCAGTGGGTGCATGATCTAAGGTAACTTCAGATGTCGCTTCTTTCGAACTGATTTCTTGCGTTAAGGGATTTGAATTATCTAACGAGGTTGTTGACACATCGTGATCCTTATTTTTTGATTCGTCTAGAGTATCAGCCCCTTCGCTTCTTCCTGACTCATTGTCTTCAGTTATTGAATCATCAATCGGTTCGATAAGTTCTTGAGTACTTGAAGTATTGGTATCATTTTCAGCAGCAGCATCTGCGACTTCACTTAACGAGGATTCCGTATCAGATAATGTTGGAGTACTTGTAGTATCGATATCTGTGTGAAAGGCCTCTGTAACGGTAGTGTCGTCTGGACTTTCTGAGGGTGTTTTGGTAGGCTCTTTTTCTACAATGTGGGTACTTCCTTCATTAACTATTTGAACATTTTGCTCGATGTACCTCTTGAGTAAACGTCTATCAGTAGTATGAACAGCAGCATCAACGATGTATTTTTTAAAGTCTATGGCATTGAGGGTATATTTTTCTTTTGCAAGAAGGATCCTTCCAGACTGAAAATAGGGATAAGTCTCGACTAAAGACTCTAGTTCACTCAAATCGATATCCAATTTGGTAACGGTAGGATCTTTAAGTATTTCGATAAATTTTGTTTTATGCAAGTTCAAAAAATATTTAAAGGTGCCTAAAGTTAAGAAAAATTACCAATTTGCAACCGATTCGTTGAACATATCAATAATTATTTGATCAAAAATTTCTTCAACGAACTCTTCTTCGACACTACTTAAATCGACTTCTTCCTGATCAAAATCCTTAAAAAAAGAGAATTTTTTCTCATAATTAAAGGTGTCATCAATGACGTTTGTATAAGTAGCGTAAACGACAATGGTAATGCGTGTCAGTTGTGCATAGTCTATTTGATTTGAACGTCCTGAAGCACCCGCTCCCACGGGTGTTAGCGTGTATTTGTCTATATAGCCATCAAATTGCAGATGTCCTTCATTATCTATGATGGTCAAACTGGTGTTTTGTTGAAAATAATCTTTAAGTCCTTCGGTAAATAGGTTACTCATATTGGCAGGGCCCAATTGAGCATTATTGAAAAATGTTTGTATCGATATAGTTTTAACTTCAGGGGATATAGAGGCACCAGTGAAAGAATAAACCCCACAGCTTGACAAAAAAAGAAAAAGTAAGGCGTTAGGACTAAAGACTATCGATTTCATAGTTTTTAATTTTTCTGTAAAGGGTACGTTCTGAAATGCCAAGGTCTTGAGCTGCATATTTTCGCTTGTTTTTATTTTTTTTCAAGGCTTGTATGATCATTTCTCGTTCTTTTTTATCAAGAGATAATGAGTCATCATTTTCAAACTCTAGCGCAATATCTTCTGTTACTTCTTCATAGGGTTGAATATTTTGTTCTTTGGGTTCTATGATTTTAGGCGTAGTTTCTTCAAGTAATTTATTACTTTGCTCGGACGAATATTGAGGGACGTCTTCAAAGAGACTTTCATGTCTTTCGAGGAGTTCCTCTCTATTGGCTTTGCCTTGCAGTACTTGCAAAATGAGTTTTTTCATCTCTGAAACATCTCGCTTCATTTCAAACATAATTTTATAGAGAATATCTCTTTCCGATAAATCATCTGAATTATGCTGTTTAGCACCTATCAATGCGGGTAGACTCGATTTCGTTTTGGGTAGATATCCGGCTAAAGTATCTGCGTTAATGTGGCGGCTTATTTCAAGGACACTCATCTGTTCTACCAGATTTTTCAATTGTCTGATGTTACCAGGAAAAGGTTGCTTGATAATCAAATCTTGCGCTTGTGGATCAAGTAAAGCTTCTTTATTACGGTATTTTTCAGAAAAATCTGATGCGAACTTTCTAAAAAGGAGCAATATATCATTTCCTCTTTCTCTGAGTGCAGGTACTTGAATAGGCACCGTATTGAGACGATAATAAAGATCTTCTCTAAATTTGTTCTGAGCTACTGCATCTTCTAAGTTTACATTTGAAGCAGCGATGACACGAACCTCTGTCTTGAGTACTTTGCTTGATCCTACTTTGATGAATTCGCCATTTTCAAGAACCCTTAATAAACGTGCCTGTGTGCCTAGAGGCATTTCACCAATTTCATCTAAAAATATCGTGCCTCCGTTGGTGCTTTCAAAATAGCCTTTTCTGTTATCAACGGCTCCTGTGAAGGCTCCTTTCTCGTGTCCAAAAAGCTCTGAGTCAATGGTTCCTTCTGGAATAGCACCACAGTTTACTGCAATAAATTGGCCATGCTTTCGACGGGAAAGACTGTGAATTATTTTAGAAAAAGATTCCTTACCTACACCACTTTCACCGCTAATCAGGACGCTCATATCCGTTGGGGCTACTTGAATGGCCGTTCGAATGGCATGGTTGATTTTAGGAGAAACACCTATGATTCCAAATCGCTGCTTTATGCTTTGTACTTCAGCTTCTTCGCGGTAATCCATTTGAGTTTAATTAATATACGATCGTCCCTAATAGGGTTGCCGAGGTACAGTTATTGATTTTTACTTTCAGATAGGTTCCTTTTTTAAATCCTTCATTTTTAAAGATGACAACTTTATTGGAACTGGTTCTGCCTTGTAAGTCTTCTTGTGATCTTTTGCTAAATCCTTCTATCAATACCTTGAAAACTTTACCTATATCTAGTTGATTACGTTCAAGGGAACTTTGGCTTTGCTTAGCAATGATTTCTTGAAGTCTTTTTTTCTTAACATTTAACGGAATGTCATCCTCATAGTTTTTAGCTGCAAGTGTGCCGGGCCGCTCTGAATAATAGAACATATATGAAAAGTCATATTTGACGTAATCCATAAGGCTTAAAGTATCTTGATGTTCTTCTTCAGTTTCAGTGCAAAATCCAGTGATCATATCTGAACTTATGCCACATTCCTTACCTAAAATACGTCTGATGGCATCTACTCTATTGATGTACCATTCTCGTGAATAGGTTCTGTTCATTAATTCTAAAACCCTACTATTACCACTTTGCGCAGGTAAGTGAATGTACTTACAAATATTCTCATAGGCTTTCATGGTCTCTAGTACTTCATCCGTAATGTCTTTGGGATGAGAAGTAGAGAACCTCACCCTTAAATCGGGATCAACTTGTGCGACGCGTTCTAACAAATTTGCAAAATTGATGACTGGAGAATCTTTTAATTTGTTCAGTCGCGCTTTATTGTTCTCTTGGGCTGACCATTTGTATGAGTCAACATTTTGTCCAAGGAGCGTAACTTCTCTATAACCTTGGTCAAAGAGATTTTCCGCTTCAGAGACGATAGAGTGGGGGTCTCTGCTTCTTTCTCGACCTCTTGTAAAGGGAACTACGCAAAAAGAACACATATTATCACAACCTCTCATAATGGAGATAAATGCGGTTACCCCATTTGAATTCAATCGAACGGGTGAAATATCGGCATAAGTTTCTTCTCTAGATAAAAAAGTATTGACTCCCTTTTGACCCTCTTCTGCTATTTTTACCAGATTTGGCAGGTCCCGGTAGGCGTCCGGTCCAACGACGAGATCTACTATTTTTTCTTCTTCCAGCAGTTGGGATTTTAAGCGTTCAGCCATACAACCCAATACGCCGATGGTTATATCAGGTTTATTTTTTTTAATTTTATTGAATGCAGCGAGTCTTTTTCTTACCGTGAGTTCTGCTTTTTCTCTAATAGAGCAGGTATTAAGTAATATCAAATCGGCTTGTTCAATATCGTCGGTAGTATTGAATCCATCTTTCTGCAGTATTGCGGTAACAATCTCACTGTCAGAGAAATTCATCTGACATCCATAGGATTCTATATACAACTGTCTGCCAGGCAGGCCACTGTCTTCGGTGATTTTCACTTCGCATGTAGCGTCCCTCTCTTTTTCTGCGGAATCAACAATGTCTATGTCTGGGATCAAATGCGTCATTAAAAAAAGTCTAATTTATTTTCACGCAAATATAGTTATTCAATTCATAAACATGCCATAATGTCATGTACTTTAAAATATATTTATTGCTTCAACACGATGAAAATTCTAATATCTATATATTTATTTGATGAAATGGACCTTATATTTTTTGAACCTGTCCAAGTTTTAGTATCTAATATAAACCGAATGGAAAGTTTATGGTTATCGGTGTCGAGAAGGCTTGATTGCAATAAAATATCGTAAGACTTATTTTTTATTAAGATTTTGGCTGATAAAGGACCAAAAAATTCGTCTTTGTTTAATTTGAGGTTTCTTTTTTTCGTGGAGTTAACTTCAGATTGAACCATCAGCCGTATTTCCGGGAAGCTGTCGGCATCAAAGAGCGTAGGATTAAGCCAGGCGTTCATTAGCGCATTTTTTTCTTCAATGGGAAGTTTTGTCTTGACTTGAAGTTCTTGAATGGATAGTTTGAGATCTAAGCCCACAAGGGTGTCTCCATTTAATTGCAGCTTACCATGAACGGGTATTACCCCGTCCCAAATGCGCTTTTCATCATTAAAAACCCAAGTTAAAATAGATTGAATACTGTCTATTGAAATGATTTCAGGTGCTTCAACCTCAGGCATTGTAGTCGACGTTTTTTTATGGCATGCAACTGAAATTATGATTATAAGGGTTAAGTGCCAGAAGTTTCGCATTTTATTTTAACTTAGTTCGGTAGATTTAATAATCTAATATTTGAATGGCGATATTAAAAAAAGTAAGAGGATTTTCACCTATTTATGGGGATAAATGTTGGTTCGCAGATAATGCAGCCCTCCTAGGTGAGGTGATCTTGGGCAATGGATGTACGGTCTGGTTTGGGGCAGTGGTTCGTGGAGACGTAAATACCATAAAAATCGGTAATAATACAAATATTCAAGATAATGCCACCATACATGGTACCTATGAAGCTGCGGCGACTACGATAGGCAATAATGTATCGATAGGCCACAATGCTATTGTCCATGGTTGTACCATAGAAGATAATGTTTTGATTGGTATGGGGTCGATTGTTATGGATGGTGCCGTTATTAAAGAAGGAGCCATGGTGGCTGCGGGTGCGGTGGTACTTGCCGGCACGATCGTTGCTTCTCAAACGGTTTACGCAGGTATCCCAGCCAAATGGATTAAAAAAGTGGAGGGCGAAAACAGAGAAATGATGATGCGTATTGCGGGGAATTATCAAAAGTATGCCCGTTGGTTTCAAGATGAATCGCCAGAGAAGACATGAAATTTTTATCAAAAATCTTGTTATCGGCCGTCGGTGTGATGTTATCGGCTTATCTATTGGAGGGTGTCCATGTAAAGGGTTTTTGGACAGCGGTGCTATTTTCTTTCCTATTATCGATCCTAAATTACACCATTAAACCGTTACTGATTATTTTGACGGTACCCTTAACGGTACTTACCCTAGGTCTATTTCTTTTGGTGATTAATACTTTGATCATATGGATCACTTCTGGTCTGGTGGGAGGATTGGTTATTGAAGGCTTTTGGTGGGCTTTTCTTTTCAGCTTGTTGTTGTCGCTGATTAATACCATACTCTTCGATATTACTAAGCGCTGAGATTTAAAAATAGACAGGACATTGGGGGTCCTTTCTGTAGTTTTTGAGCTTAATTCTGTAGTTGATAAATATTTCGTGCGAACCTGCAGAGACGGCATTGATTTCAGAGGTATTGATGTCGTAAGCATAACCTACCCTGAGGTTTTCGTTGAGCATGACTTGTCCAAGGATGCCAAAATCTCCAGTGTTTCTATAATTAAGTCCCAGATAAGCCACTTCATCGATGATCAAATTGATGTTGGCATTCCAAGACAATGGGATGGCTTCTTGTGCTTTCAATAGAAAACCAGGACTAATTTTAAGATGGTCATTGATGGGGTAGATGAGTCCTCCAGAGAGGTAATAATGTCTTTTTTCGATAGATTGATCATCTGAATTGGAAAGTTCAGAATTTTCAAGGATGATATTTTCTAAGATGTAAGGCACGGACGCTCCAATGTAATAGACGGGATTAGCCAGATAGATGCCCGTACCAAAATTAGGAGAGAATCGGGTGGGTGCACCCTGCATCATAGGATCGGTAGAGAGGAGTTTTAATTTTTCATAATCCGAGGTTCTTTGATTGAATCCTCCTTGCAATCCCATGGCCAATATACCGATAGGAGTATTGATTTTATAGGCATAGCTACCGTATAAGCTATAATCATCGGTAATACTTTGGGAGGCTTTGGAGGCGAAAAGACCGACGCCTACTCTATTGGAAGCGAAAGAAGAATGTGCTGAGAATGCGGTCAAAGAGGGCGCACCCTCGACATTGATCCATTGTTTTCTGTGTACGGCAATTACCGAGAGTAAGTTGAGACTTCCGGCATACGCTGGATTGATGAGTAGTCCATTGTAGGGATAAGTCGTGGTGGTAGATCTCTGCTGGGCGAAAGTGGCCACGCAAAACATCATGATACTTAGATATAAAATTAATTTTCTCATCGCTAACTAATACAAACTTACCTTACTAACTCTATAAACCCATCAACTATTCTACTTTCATCTCCTTTATCAATCAGATAATAATAGGTGCCTACAGGCAGCTCATCGGTACTACTGCCTATATTTCCATAGCCTTCAAATCGATTGTTTAGGTTATCATAGCCATCTACTTCATAAATGAGTGCACCTTCTATATTGAAGATTTTGACATTGTTTGTTTCAAAAAAGTCAGCACAATCAATAAGGAAGAAGTCATTGTTGCCATCATCATTGACTGATAGGCCATTATAGACGGTGATACTAGGCTCAATAGTGAAATTGGCCTCATAGAGACAGCCATTTTCAGGTTTGAAATAGACCGTATAGTCACCAGGAGCGGCATTTCCGAGCACAAAAGCTTTTGGATCTCCATAATTAATTTCTACTCCTTGTCCATTGATCCACGAAATAGAATCAAGGGTATGATACTCTTCAAATACGATAGATGCCCCCCCTGTGAATTGGTTGGTCGACCCATCTTCGGTTCGACTACATAGCGAAGCGGTAACTTCTACCCTAAATGCAGGATCAGAGATGCCATTATTGATGGTGATTTTGGT
This sequence comes from Flammeovirgaceae bacterium UBA4465, assembly GCA_905182655.1. GTDB lineage: Bacteria > Bacteroidota > Bacteroidia > Cytophagales > Cyclobacteriaceae > UBA4465. Next base: position 472 of record CAJJCN010000055.1, on the reverse strand, counting down.
AGGCTCCGAATAACAAGTGGTAGTCAAGTTTTGAGCCACCACCCTATAGGTAGCAGTATCGAGTTGATCTATTTCAGCTCCGATAAAGACGACGGTTCGAGGGTCGGCTTCCAAGTACCAGGTAAACTCATAGAAGTCCGTTTCTCCCAAGACACTTACCGCGGCATGTCCGTTGGCATATTCACAATGCGTCCTGTCAGATAAAACTACGGCATTAGGAGCGAGGACCCTTTCGGTCAAGTCCAGTATAGTAAAGGATTCGAACTGCACACATCCTGTGATGTTGTTGGTTACCATGGCCAGATAATCTCCGGCGAGCAGTGAGTCAGCAAAAGCACCATACTTGAAAGGCACACTTTGTGTGGTATCTATCCCGGTATACCAAGCGATGGTGTATTTGAATATTTGATCCTCAGGGTCTATGATTTCGGCAAAGCCATCGGCCATCTTAGGATCACAAATGGTCAAGTCA
>CAJJCN010000054.1 GCA_905182655.1 Flammeovirgaceae bacterium UBA4465 | reverse complement strand
GATGGCTTTATCAAGACCTTTGAAGATCTAGGTACGAAAATATTTACCAATGCTTGTGGTCCATGCATAGGGCAATGGTCTCGGTCTGGAGCTGATAAGCAAGAAAAAAATACCATCGTACATTCTTTTAATAGAAATTTTTCAAAAAGAAATGATGGAAATCCCAATACCCATGCTTTTGTAACCTCTCCAGAGATGGTCGCTGCCTTGGCAATATCTGGTGACTTGGGTTTCAATCCGATAACCGATACCCTGACCAATGACAAGGGGGAACAAGTCAAGCTTGATGAACCCACAGGATGGGAATTACCCCCCAAGGGCTTTGATGTTGAAGATGCGGGTTATTTAGCCCCTGCCGAAGATGGTTCGGGTGTTGAGATCGAGGTAAATCCTGATTCAAAAAGGCTGCAGCTTTTGGCAGGATTCGCTCCCTGGGATGGGAAAAATATCATGGACGCCAAACTACTGATCAAAGCCAAAGGAAAATGTACCACTGACCATATTTCTATGGCAGGACCATGGTTAAAGTACAGAGGTCACATTGACAACATTGCCAACAATACCCTCACAGGAGCTACCAACGCTTTTAATGATGCCGCTGATAAAGTTAAGAATCAAGTAACAGGGGAAGTAGGGACCGTTCCGGATACGCAGCGTGCGTATAAAGCAGCTGGGATTCCTACGATCGTCGTAGGTGATCAAAATTATGGGGAAGGTAGTTCTAGAGAACACGCCGCGATGCAACCCCGCCATTTGGGTGTTTGTGCGGTTTTAGTTAAGTCTTTTGCTCGAATTCATGAAACCAATTTGAAAAAGCAAGGGATGTTGGCTTTAACTTTTAACGCTGAAAATGATTACGATAAGATTCAAGAGAACGACAATTTTGATTTCATTGATTTGACTGGTTTTTCACCAGGAAAACCACTTACTATTCGTGCAAATCATCAGGATGGCAGTGACGATCTTATTATTGTTAACCATACGTACAACGAAAGTCAGATTGATTGGTTTAAGGCCGGATCGGCATTGAATTTACTAAAATTGCAGCATGATTAATGCTAAAAAGTTACTGCAGATGAGATTAAAGTTGGCGAGCGTTTGTTCGTTCCTATACTAAACAACGGAACCTCGTTGTCAGGTGCAAAGTCTTGTCGCAGAGTTATTAATTAAAAATGCTTGATGAAGTCCCATGACCCCTTAGAGATACGAGAGAGCTTCTTCTAGGGAGTAATAAAAGAAATTTCGAGGATCGAAATCTCAATGATGCATTTTCACTTCAATAAACGCTATCGTTTAGCATCTCGTTTAAACGCTATTTTTTGAGGCGATGAAGCCTCTGGATCATAATAATAACCACCTGCATCAAATCCTTTCAAATCTTCCGGATTGCTTATCCCATGATCAATAATGTATTTAGACATCATACCACGAGCTTTTTTAGCAAAGAAGGAGATAATTTTGTAGTGGTCATTTTTGAAGTCTTTGAACTCTATATCAATTACCTTGGCCGAAAATTCCTTTTTATTCACCGATTTGAAATATTCATTTGAGGCCAAATTGACGATAACATCGTCATTTTGCGCTTCAAGGTCCGTTAATAGCAAATCCATGATTTTCGTATCCCAATACTCATAAAGAGTCTTATAATCATCAAAAGCGAGTTTAGTCCCCATCTCTAGTCGATAAGGCTGAATCAAATCTAGAGGTCTCAGTAAACCATATAGACCAGAAAGAATTCGAAGATGCTTTTGTGCAAAATCAATTTTTTCGGCATCAAATGTTAGCGCTTGTAAGCCTTGATAGACATCCCCATTAAAAGCAAAAACGGCAGGTTGGGTATTTTCTAGGGAAGGCACCTTTTCAAAATTATGATACCGCTGAGCGTTCAATTCTGCAAGAGAAGTACTGATACTCATCAATTTTTCGATGTCCTGAACAGACTTTTTTCGCAAGATAGTGATGAGTTCATGGGTGCATTCCAAGAGTCTGGGCTGCGTCACCTGAATATCGTATCTTGAGGCGAAGTCAAGGTTTTTAGCTGGGGAAACGACTATAATCATATAGTAAAATTACCATTCAATCATCAGATTGCTCAATACTATGACCAATTTTTTTGAGCATCGAAATGAATCAAAAAAAGGATTCGTATCAAAAGTGAATTTTCGTGAGATTAATAGATCCTATTTTTTAGCAGAAATCGTAAAAATGTGCTGTTAAATGATAGATACATAGTGTATTGATTGTTGTCGAAAATACTTATTGGATTTTCATTAAAAAGTCAATCAAATTCATCTCTTTTTTGAGCCCTAGTTTTTTCCTCAGACGATAGCGAGACATTTCAATGGCTCTCGCTGTTACATGACTCAAATTTGCAATTTCTTTTGTACTTAGGTTCATTTTAAGATAGACCGATAATCGAATTTCTAAGGGGCTGATGTCAGGAAATTGGGAGATCAGTTTTTTGGTAAATCCGTCATTGACTTCATTGAAATGCAGTTCAAATTTACCCCAATGGTTTTCTTCGTTTTTATTCTTTTCAATTTCTTTGACGATCCGTTTAAGTTTGGGTTTAATCTTTTTACCTCCCTCACTTAGCATCAATTCATTGATCTCATTTTGTATATTTTGAAGGAATTCATTCTTATCCAGCAAGTGCATAGTGGTACTGGCCAATTGCTTTTTCTTATGTCGGATTTCTATAGTGAGTTTATCATTTTTCAGCTGATTAATTTCTTCCTTTGACTTTTCGGATACCTCTTTCAATTGCCGGTCTTGAGTGATCAGAGCATTTTCTTGCTTAGAAATGATTTTTTTATTTTTTCTACTTGAATAGATTAACCAAAATAAGAATCCAAAGACCAAGGATAAATAAAGTAAAATCATGCGAGTGGTCCGGTACCAGGGCGGGAGAATGCTAAATCTATAGGAACTGATGTCAGAAAGTTCGCCTTCCACATTTTTTGACTCAACCTCAAAAACATAATAACCTTCAAAGAGATTGGTGTACTCTTTTTGGGCAATACTCGTCCAGAGGGACCATTCTTCTTCATAGCCCTTCAGTCGGTATCTGAACATCGGAGGTGTTTCATCATATTCGAGTGCCGAGAAGCTAAAGTGAATGGCATTGTCACCATAGGCAATACTTGGAATGCTTGCTTTAGGTTGATGCCTAACCAGTGCATCATTTGAAATGAAATTACCGTCAAAAAGTATTGAATCAGTATTTGATAAGGTGATTTTCCTTATCACTACCTCAAATGATTTATTGAAGGGTGAGATATAGGATTTGTCGTACACAATAAACCCCTCACGAGCGGCGAATAATATCTCGTCGTTTGAGTGAATTGCTATTTTCTCCAAGTCATCATTAAAGAGGCGGTGAATTTTATTAAAAGTCCGCTTATCAAGTTCATATTTCCAATCCGTATTTTTCAACATTCCAGA
>CAJJCN010000053.1 GCA_905182655.1 Flammeovirgaceae bacterium UBA4465 | reverse complement strand
ATTGCAGCAACAGGAATTCCGGTTTATGCTTGGAAAGGGATGAATGAAGAAGAATTTGATTGGTGTATTGAACAAACTCTTTTTGCTTTTCCAGATGGAAAACCTTTAAACATGATATTAGACGATGGCGGAGACTTAACCAATATGGTATTTGACAGATATCCTGAACTGGCTGAAAACATCAATGGTCTTTCTGAAGAGACAACCACAGGCGTACATCGATTGTATGAAAGAATGAAAAATGGAACACTCTTATTACCTTCTATAAATGTCAATGATTCGGTTACAAAATCAAAATTTGACAATAAATATGGTTGTCAGGAATCTTTAGTGGATGCCATCAGAAGAGCTACCGATGTGATGCTCGCAGGGAAAGTAGCGATCGTAGCAGGGTATGGAGACGTTGGTAAGGGCTCTGCAGCTTCGCTTAGAGGTGCAGGTGTAAGGGTAATTGTTACAGAAATAGATCCTATATGTGCTTTGCAGGCCGCCATGGATGGGTATGAAGTTAAGAAAATGGCAGATTCTATCCCCCGAGCCAACATTATAGTAACAGCTACGGGTAATAAAAACATCATTCATGGTGCATATTTTGAGAAAATGAATGACAAAACAATTGTGTGCAACATAGGGCATTTTGATAATGAAATTGATGTGGCTTGGTTGAATGACAATCATGGAGATACCAAAGTTGAAATAAAGCCACAGGTGGATTTATATAATGTTAACGGTAATGATATCATTTTGCTGGCAGAAGGGAGATTAGTGAATTTGGGTTGTGCTACAGGACATCCTTCATTTGTCATGTCCAATTCCTTCACCAATCAAGTATTGGCTCAAATTGAGTTGTGGACGAAAATAGAAAATTATGAAAAGGCAGTTTATACCTTGCCCAAACACTTGGATGAGAAAGTGGCGGCCTTGCATCTCGCTAAAATTGGGGTGGAATTAGATTTATTGACTTCGGAGCAAGCTGATTATATATCCGTACCGGTTGAAGGACCTTTCAAGCCAGAAAATTATAGGTATTGATTATTACTTGCCGCATTGATAAAAAAAAGCAGACCGAGTGAGGTCTGCTTTTTTTTTGAAGCTCTTTCGTAAGTCATTTCCGATCATTGAAAACCCGAACTTTCGATGCGTTTCTAGAGAAAGCACTTTGTGATAAAGAGCGTACTGAATAGCGAGATATTTGAGTTTTTCACTCTTATAAACTGCATTTTTTAATAAACATCAATACCATCACCTTCCCCCAGCCGTGGGATGAACATAAGGCTCATCAAATCCATTGCTTTATAAAATTGCCTCTTTGTGAAGGGACATGGTGCATTCCTTGGCGCATCGATGTTCCTTTCTGATGATCATTTTTTTGATTGAGAATCTACCTAAGTAGATACCCAAATATCATGAGATTGACATCGTAAAGAAAAGTCTGAAAACATTTTCTAATAAACTCTTTTTAATTTGATCTGCTTGTATGCTGTTGGTAAATTTTTCATTTAAAAAAAACTTCAACCCACTAAAATTGCATTTGATCCGGAATGAATTAAATGTTCGTGAACAAATGCTCTTTTTCAAACGTATTCTTGAGAAATCATGAGATATCTGCCTTTTTTTCAAATAGTTTTTGACCCGCTAATTCATACTACTTTGTATGGATTAGATCCAATCAGTTGAGGTATGATACTTAACAAAATCTAATTTTTATTTCATGACCCAAGGTTGTGATATAGGCTTAATTTAGACAATTAGGACATTGATTAACGGGAAAGATAAATTGATTTAAATGATCATGGAAAATCACACATTTCCTCTATTAGTAAATGAGAATCCATATTTAGAGATGAATAATTAGCTTAAAATTTACAATAAAAATGCCTTAGAATGCTCAAAGCTGTATTCATTTGGGTATTCTAGAACTTTTTGATCAGGTATTGATTCTATAAATGGGCGAAGTGTCTATTTATTTTTTAAAAAAAATGAACATAATTCATTTAATAGTTAAGAAAAGACAACTTTCTTACGAAAACTCATCTCATTTCATGATAAATACCCCTACTTTATCATAAAATCCTCTATCTAAATTAAATTAATATTCTAAAAAATAAGATATTATATCAAATAGGGCCTTTTTTACTGAAAAAAAATATTTTGTTTAATTTTTATTGAAATTAATTAAACAAAATAGCTATCTTCGTATTGTTGGATTAACCATATTTTTTTATTGACAATATATTTAAACAAACTAGGCGATGCAGGCAACGATTGAGAAGACGCAGCTTGTTAACTCACAGTTAACAAAGAAAGGTCAGAAGAAGAATGTAAATGTAAAAGAAAGAACGGCAATTTTTGAGAGTGAATTCATGCCCCATCTAGATACAATGTATAATTTCGCTTTTCGTCTAACTTACGATGAAGATGATGCGAAGGATTTGGTACAGGATACCTATCTTAAGGCTTACCGTTTTGCTGAATCTTTTCAAAAAGGGACGAATGCCAAGGCTTGGCTCTATAGAATTTTGAAAAATAGTTTTATCAATGACTTTAGAAAGAAAAGTAAGGAGCCAGCTAAGGTAGATTATCAAGAGGTAGAGAACTTTTATAACTCAGACAACGTTGATGAAGACAAGACAGTGGATCTAAGAATAGATGCAGTGCGCGACATGCTCGGGGATGAGATCAGCTTAGCGCTTTCTTCTCTCGCCGTAGACTTTAGAACGGTAATTATTTTGTGTGACTTAGAAGGGTTTACCTATGATGAATTATCAAAAATATTGGATATTCCTATCGGTACCGTTCGTTCAAGGCTTCACAGAGCGCGTAATTTATTAAAAGAGAAACTGAGTGTCTATGCTCTAAGCATGGGCTATTGATGTATCAGTTGACTGCTTTAAATGTTAAAAAAAACACGAGTACTTCGGTGCTCGGAAACAAAAAATAATGAACGATTCGTCAGGTTAGTTCTCGACAATCAATGTTCCCAAGCCGAACACTCTTCCGTGATTCAGCACATCAACGGTTGTCCTGAATGTTTCGAACAATATGAAGTTGAGGTGCATATTAGATTTTTATTCAAGACAAAATTGTCTAAAAAGCCAATTCCCACTAACTTTGCCTCGCAAATAAGAGAAAAGGTATTCTCAAAAACATAAAATGAAACCAGGCAAGGCAGTTATTTTTTCTGCGCCCTCAGGATCGGGGAAATCGACCATTGTAAATCATCTTTTAGATAAACGAACAGATTTAGAATTTTCCATCTCAGCAACTACACGTCGGCGTCGATCTACTGAGGTATCTGGGAAAGATTATCACTTTCTTTCCGAGCAGGATTTTCTCGATAAAGTAGATCAGGGCGCTTTTGTAGAGTATGAAGAAGTCTATCCAGGTATTTACTATGGAACGTTACAATCAGAATTAGATCGCATTTGGCACGCCGGTAATCATGTTATTTTTGATCTAGACGTTAAAGGAGGGGTAAAACTTAACGCGATTCTCAAAACCAGAGCACTTGCAGTTTATATAAAAGTAGAAGATATTTCCATATTGAAAGCTCGTTTATTGGCACGAGGTACTGAAAGTCAAGAACAGATCGTTTCGAGAATAGACAAAGCTGTAGATGAGTCGACTTATGAAACAAAATTTGATGTGTCGATACTTAATCATGATCTGAGTGCTGCTCTTGAAAGTGCAGAGCACGTGGTGAATCATTTTTTAGAGTTGAACACATGAAGATCGGACTTTTTTTTGGTTCTTTTAATCCCATTCATGTGGGGCATTTAATCGTGGCCAATATGGTTTATGAAATGACTGATGTGAATCAAATTTGGTTTGTCGTATCCCCACAAAATCCATTTAAAAAAAACAAAACACTATTACACGAATTTGATCGATTTGATCTGGTCAATGTAGCCATTCGAGATCATTATCATTTCAAAGCCCATGATATTGAATTTAGCTTACCTCGACCGAGCTATACCATCAATACCATTACACACCTCAAATCGCGTTATGCAGATCATGAATTTAAGTTAATTATTGGGGAGGATAATTTAGCTCAATTCACCAAGTGGAAAAATTATAAGGAAATATTAAATCAACATGGGATCATTGTTTATCCAAGAAAGGTTACGATTGAAACCCCTTCGATCAATCATAAAAATGTGGAGTTGATATCCGCGCCACTTCTTGATATTTCGGCTTCTCATATAAGGCAAATGCTAAAAGAAGGGAAAGCACCTAAGTATTTAGTTCCTGAAGAAGTTTTGAATCTAATTAGGTTAAAAAAGCATTATGCTTAAAGAGTCATAATGTCTTTTTCTTTCACTTCAAAAATGCCATCAATTTTTTTCACATGCGCATCTGTGTGTTTTTGAACGGTTGCTTCAGCATCCTTGATCAGATCCTCAGAAGCACCTTCTTTCAGTAATTTTTTCAATTGTTCATTAGTGTCTTTCCTGATGTTCCGAATAGAAATTTTCCCATTGTCAGTTGCAGATTTTGCCTGTTTAACCAAAACAATTCTTCGTTCTTCGGTCAGTGCAGGTATATTGATGCGAACAATTTCACCGTCATTTTGTGGATTTAAACCTAAATCACTATTCACTATGGCTTTTTCTATTTCCCCAATCATTGCTTTTTCCCAGGGCTTTATGATTAAAGTCCGCGCATCTGGCGTAGTGATAGAAGCCACTTGATGTATCGGAGTTGAATTGCCATAATAATCTACATTGAGGGCATCTAACATATTAGGCATGGCTTTACCTGCCCTTATTTTTGTTAATTCTTGAGATAATCGTGCAATAGACTTTCCCATAGTCTCTACTGCATGTTCTAGAAAAAAGTCTACTTCTTCCATGATATTAGTTTATTAAAGTGCCTAATTCTTGACCTTCTATAATCTTAATTAAATTGCCTTTTTGATTCATGTCAAACACCATAATAGGGAGGTTATTTTCTTGGCATAAAGTGAAGGCTGTCATGTCCATGACATTGAGATTTCTTTCAAACACTTCATTAAATGATATTTTTGAAAATTTAATGGCATTAGGATCTTTTTCGGGATCCGCAGAATAAACGCCATCCACACGTGTTCCTTTCAGAACGACATCTGCTTCAATTTCAATGGCCCTTAAACTGGCGGTAGAATCAGTGGTGAAATAGGGTTTTCCTAACCCCGCCCCAAAGATCACAATTCTACCTTTTTCTAGATGTCGAATGGCCTTCCGCCGAATAAAAGGTTCACACACCTGTTCCATGCTAAGCCCACTCATAAGTCGGGTATAAACGCCATATTTCTCTAAAGCGCTTTGAAGGGCCATTGCATTGATCATGGTAGCAAGCATGCCCATATAATCACCTTGTGCCCGATCGATTCCTGCGTGCTCTGCCTGAACGCCTCTATATATATTCCCTCCGCCTATCACGATGGCTAACTCAATTCCAAGTTTTTTGGTTTCCAGAATCTCTAAGGCATACTGGTCAAGCCTCTGAGGATCAATGCCATAGTTTTGATCTCCCATCAATGCTTCACCACTTAATTTGAGTAATACGCGTTTATATTTCATCCATTTTTTTTAAACTCAGCAAATATAATGTATCTGCCCAATTGATAAATTTAGAATTCAATTAATGTTTGATTTTTTTCCACATTATCACCGACCAAAATATTTATTTTGTGGATGCTCACATCCGCGGGGGCTTTGATTACATTTTCCATTTTCATTGCCTCCAATATAAGGAGCGGGTCTCCTTTGATCACTTTATCTCCTTTGCTGACCAAAACCTCAAGAATACTACCCGGCATTGGGGCGTTTAATTTGTTTATTTTAGGTATTTCTTTTGAAGTCATACCCATTCTCTCGAGCGTTAGATCAAGAGAGGTTTTAACACCTATGGACACCTTTTTTCCATTGATTTTGACCTCAACCTTTTTTTCTTTGTGGTACAAAATTTCAATTTCATACATTTTATTTTTATAATGAACGCAAAACTGAGTTGAGGAACTTTTATAAATTTTGGATTCTAAAAGCAGATCATCTAAAAAAAATGATCCTTTACTTTCTGATATTTTGTGTTGGGCTTCTCCAACGGTAAGTTCGAATTCCACGGCTAAAAAAATTTATCAAAAATACTTACTTTCTACTAATTCAAATGAATCCATTTGAGATTCTTTTTAAAAAACATTTTAATTCCAACCCAAAACGGAGGGCTTGAAGTACTTGTTGGAGACAAGTGCTATAAAAATATATTTTTTTTTAAAAAATCAGGAAATAGTAATGTGTCCTTGAATGTATTTTTTCGGCTGATTTTCTTCAAATGATCTAGGATTTTGACAGGAGATGAAAGTATTTTCAAATATTTTAAATCAAATATTTGAATAAAAAGAAAATCCGTATAATTTTGCAATCCTTTTTCATAGGTCTCCTGTGAAAAAGAGTGTTCTTAGGGGGGATACCAAAGTGGCCAACTGGGACGGACTGTAAATCCGTTGACTTATGTCTTCGAAGGTTCGAATCCTTCTCCCCCCACGTATTTTTATAAATCTTAAGCGGGTGTAGCTCAGTTGGTAGAGCGACAGCCTTCCAAGCTGTAGGTCGCCGGTTCGAGCCTGGTCACCCGCTCAGATTAGTAAGTAGTAAGATTGAGTTTTTGGAGTTGATTGTTCCAATTTTGGGGCTTTTGCCTCTAAAAACAATCAGCCGACGTAGCTCAGGGGTAGAGCGTTTCCTTGGTAAGGAAGAGGTCATGGGTTCAATTCCCATCGTTGGCTCTACCTAAATATTGGTGTATTTAACTTATATTGCACGCATATTTGAGTAAAAAAGAGAATTATTAAACAAGAATTATTAAACAAGAGTAAAAATTATAAACCTGAGGATTATCAAAAATGGCAAAACAAAAATTTGATCGCTCAAAAGCGCACGTAAACATTGGAACTATTGGTCATGTTGATCACGGAAAGACAACCCTAACCGCTGCTATCTCTGCTGTGCTATCTGGAAAAGGATTAGCAGAAGCTAGAGACTTTTCTTCGATCGATAACGCACCTGAGGAAAAAGAAAGAGGGATTACTATAAATACCTCTCACATAGAATACGAGACAGAGAACAGGCATTACGCACACGTCGATTGTCCTGGTCACGCTGATTATGTTAAAAACATGGTAACAGGAGCTGCCCAAATGGATGGGGCTATTATTGTGGTGGCTGCCACAGATGGACCTATGCCTCAAACGCGTGAGCATATTCTATTGTCTCGTCAGGTGGGTGTACCAGCACTAGTTGTCTTTATGAATAAAGTAGATTTAGTTGATGATCCTGAGTTGCTTGAGCTTGTAGAGATGGAAATTAGAGAGTTGTTATCTTTTTACGATTTTCCAGGAGATGATATCCCTATCATCCAAGGGTCTGCTTTAGGAGGTCTCAATGGAGACGCCAAATGGGTTGAAAAGATTGAAGAACTTATGACTGCGGTTGATGAGTTTATTCCGATTCCAACCAGACTTACAGACAAAGATTTTTTAATGCCTGTTGAAGATGTATTTTCAATTACGGGTAGAGGTACCGTAGCTACGGGAAGAATAGAAAGAGGTGTGATTAATTCAGGTGATCCTGTGGACATCATCGGCATGGGTGCAGAAGATTTGAAATCTACTATCACAGGTGTTGAAATGTTTAGAAAAATTCTAGACCGAGGCGAAGCAGGTGACAATGTAGGACTCCTTTTAAGGGGAGTTGAAAAAGATCAAATCAAAAGAGGGATGATCATTTGTAAGCCTGCATCAGTAACCCCCCATCAAAAATTCAAAGCCGAGGTTTATGTGCTTTCGAAAGAAGAAGGAGGAAGACATACACCGTTCTTTAATAAGTACAGACCTCAATTTTATTGTAGAACTACTGATGTTACCGGAGAGATCATGCTCCCTGAAAACATTGAAATGGTAATGCCCGGAGACAACGTAACTATAGAAGTGTCTCTAATTAATAAGATTGCCATGGAAAAAGGACTAAGATTTGCCATAAGAGAAGGTGGCAGAACGGTTGGTTCAGGTCAGGTAACAGAAATTTTAGACTAAAACCCATTTTAATGAATGCGTTCTGAAAATATTATGAGGAACGCATTTGTTTTCAATTTGAATTGATCTAACTTTGCAATCCTTTTGAGCGCATGGTTATACGGGTGTAGCTCAATTGGCAGAGTAGTGGTCTCCAAAACCATTGGTTGGGGGTTCGAGTCCCTCCTCCCGTGCTAAAAATAATATGTCGCAGATAATAACATTTTTTAAGGATTCCTATGACGAGCTTGTTCACAAAGTGACCTGGCCAAAGTATGGGGAATTAAGCAACAGTTCTATTTTAGTTCTGGTATCCTCATTAATTTTCGCCTTACTTATAGGTGTCATTGATCTTGCTTTTGACAATGCAGTGACCTGGTTTTATAACGAGTTTTGACAATGGCTGATGTGAAATGGTATGTAGTGCGCGCCGTTAGTGGCCAGGAAAGAAAAGTCAAAACCTATTTAGATAACGAAATTGCACGAAATGGAATGGAAGAAACCATTACTCAGGTTCTCATTCCTTCGGAAAAAGTATATGAGATGAGAAATGGGAAAAAGCGTGTTCGAGAGCGTAATTTTTTCCCAGGATACATGTTAGTTTCTGCAGATTTAAGTTTTGGAGAGACGCAACATTTAATAACAAGCATTCCAGGAGTCATAGGTTTTTTAGGTGCTGGAGGTATGGGCACAAGTAAGGATCCAGTGGCCTTAAGGCAGAATGAGGTAAATCGAATTTTAGGAAAGGTTGACGAAGTAGAAGAGACAGAAGAAACCTTAGGAACACCCTTCATTATTGGAGAAGGAGTTAAGGTTATGGACGGACCTTTCAGTGGATTTGCTGGAACCGTCGAAGAAGTTTTTGAGGATCGAAAGAAACTTAATGTTACAGTTAAAATTTTTGGTAGAAATACGCCTGTAGAATTAAACTACGTACAGGTAGAAAAAGAAGATTAAGATGGCAAAAGAAATTTCAGGATATCTTAAGTTACAAGTTCGGGGTGGCCAAGCCAATCCGTCCCCTCCAGTAGGACCTGCTTTGGGTTCTAAAGGGCTTAACATAATGGATTTTTGCAAACAATTCAATGCAAGAAGCCAAGAAAAAATGGGTCAGTTGTTACCTGTTTTGGTCACTATTTATGCGGACAAAAGTTTTGATTTTGTCATCAAGACGCCACCGGCTCCCGTAATGATATTAGAGGCGATTAAAAAGAAAAAAGGTTCATCAGAGCCAAACAGAGACAAAGTAGGCTCGATTACTTGGGATCAGATTAAGCAAATAGCGGAAGTGAAAATGCCCGATTTGAATGCATTTAAAATTGAATCAGCGATGAAAATGTTGGCGGGAACGGCAAGAAGTATGGGGGTTAGAGTTCAAGGAGAATTTCCTCAAACAGAAACAGTATAATAGGTTAGGGGAATGGGAAAATTGACAAAAAATCAAAAAAAGGCGCTGGAACTATATGATCCAACCAAGTCTTATTCAATTGAGGAAGCCTCCGAAATTGTAAAAAAAATCACTTTTAGTAAATTCGATAGTTCTATCGATTTAGATATAAGATTGGGCGTTGATCCGAAAAAAGCTGATCAAATGGTAAGAGGGGTAGTGACCCTACCCAACGGTGTGGGTAAAGAAGTTAAAGTACTCGTGCTTTGTACGCCAGATAAAGAAGAAGAGGCAAAAGCAGCCGGTGCTGATTTCGTAGGTCTAGACGAGTACATCAAAAAAATTGAAGGAGGCTGGACAGACGTAGATGTAATTATCACTATGCCGACAGTGATGGCAAAAGTAGGACGTCTTGGAAGAGTATTGGGACCTAGAAGCTTAATGCCAAATCCAAAGTCAGGTACGGTAACTATGGAAGTAGGCAAAGCTGTGACAGAGGTCAAGGCAGGAAAAATAGATTTTAAAGTCGACAAAACAGGAATTATTCACGCCAGCATAGGTAAGGTATCCTTTGAAGCAGATAAAATTAGCGAAAACGCACTTGAGATGTTAAATATGATCAATAAGTTAAAACCTGCGTCAGCAAAGGGAACTTATTTTCGTTCAATTTCACTCTCTTCTACAATGGGTAGCGGGATAAGTATTGATAAAAGCATTATAGCAAGTACTTAATATGACACGAAATGATAAAGGTCAGCTTATTACAGATTTGACCGAAAAATTTAAAGATAACAATCACTTTTATATTACAGATACTTCTGGACTAAGTGTTGCTGAAATCAACAAGTTCAGAGGAATGTGCTACAAGGAAGGGGTTGAGTATAAAGTTTTCAAAAATACGTTTATAAAACGTGCGCTTGACAACTTGGATACGGATTATTCATCCATGCAGGCGACTCTTAAGGGTTTTTCTGGGGTGATGTTTGTAAAAGAAAATGGGAAAGCCCCAGCGAAAATCATCCAAAAATATCGGAAGGAAGATGCTGATGGTAGACCCTATTTTAAAGCGGCTTCCATTAATACAGATATATTCATTGGTGAAGATCAACTTGCTACGCTTAGCGTTTTGAAATCAAAAACAGAGCTTATTGGGGAAATCATCACATTGTTACAGTCTCCAGCAACAAATGTTATTTCTGCTCTACAGAGTGGAGGTGGCAAATTAGCTGGAATAATGAAGACATTATCTGAAAGAGAATAAATAATTGATCAATAATTTAACTAATTAAAATGGCGGATTTAAAAGAATTTGCGGAACAGCTTGTCAATCTTACAGTAAAAGAGGTAAGCGAGTTAGCAACAATCCTTAAGGATGAATATGGTATAGAACCAGCAGCAGCAGCTGCACCAGCAATGGTAGCAGGTTCCGGTGGCGAAGAGGCCGCTGAAGAAAAGTCAGCTTTCGATGTGATATTGAAAGCACCAGGGGGTGCCAAATTGGCAATCGTGAAGCTGGTAAAAGAATTGACAGGGTTAGGTCTAAAAGAGGCTAAAGATCTTGTGGATTCTGCTCCAAAGGCGGTAAAAGAAGGTCTTGCTAAAGAAGAGGCCGAAGGTCTCAAAAAGCAACTGGAAGAAGCTGGAGCGGAAGTAGAATTAAAGTAAGTTCTACATAAAATCTCGGAAGTAGGCCTGGCCATTTGGTCAGGTCTTTTCCTGTTTGTACATAGGTACGACGAAATTGTAATGTAGTTTAACAATAACCTGTTTAATCCTTGGCTACCAAAAATATAAATAAGAGAATAAATTTCTCATCCATTAAGTCTGTGATAGATTATCCTGACTTTTTGGACGTACAACTAAAATCATTTGTTGACTTTTTTCAGTTAGATACCCCGACTGAATCTAGAGACTCAGAAGGCCTTTACAAGGTTTTCATGGAAAATTTTCCAATCTCTGATTCACGGGATAATTTTAAGTTGGAATTTATTGACTACACTGTAGATCCTCCCCGATATTCGATACAAGAATCGATTGAAAGGGGATTGACGTATTCAGTACCCTTGAAGGCCAAGTTAAGATTGCTCTGCAACGATACAGAAAACGAGGAGTTTGAAACGATTGAACAGGAAGTATTTTTAGGAAACATTCCTTACATGACCGATAAGGGCTCTTTTGTGATCAACGGAGCAGAAAGGGTCATTGTTTCCCAACTACACAGATCACCAGGGGTGTTTTTTGCTCAAAGTAAGCACACCAATGGCACGTTGCTTTATTCAGCCAGAATCATTCCATTTAAAGGATCTTGGATTGAATTTGCCACAGATGTAAACAATGTCATGTATGCGTACATTGATAGGAAGAAAAAGTTTCCAATCACCACCCTACTGAGATCTATTGGGTACGGTACAGACAAAGATATTTTAGATTTATTTGGATTATCGGAGGAAGTTGATGCTACACAAAAGGCACTTAAAAAAGTCATTGACCGCCGTTTAGCGGCAAGAGTACTTCGTACTTGGATTGAAGATTTTGTTGATGAAGACACAGGAGAAGTAGTTTCTATTGACAGGAATGAAGTAGTTCTTGAGCGGGATAGTGTATTGAAAGAAGAAGACATACAGACCATTCTTGATTCAGGAAGTAAGTCTATTATCCTCCATCGCAAAGAGGTGAATGTTACCGATTACTCTATTATTTACAACACACTTCAAAAAGATCAATCTAATTCTGAGAAGGAAGCTGTCGAGACTATTTATCGTCAATTAAGAAATACCGAGGCTCCTGATGAGCAGACGGCCCGAGATATTATTCAAAATCTATTTTTCAGTGAGAAAAGGTATGATTTAGGAGAAGTAGGTAGATATAGAATCAATAAAAAATTAGGACTTTCGACAGGCTATGATAAGCGTGTTTTGACAAGCGAAGATATTATTCTTATCATTAAGTATTTAATTGGTCTGATCAATAGCAAGACACTTGTTGATGATATTGATCACTTAAGTAATAGGAGGGTAAGAACCGTTGGTGAGCAACTCTATGCACAGTTTGGAGTGGGTTTG
>CAJJCN010000052.1 GCA_905182655.1 Flammeovirgaceae bacterium UBA4465 | reverse complement strand
ATAATGTATTACCGATCCTGCACATAAAAAAAGACCTGCCTTAAAAAAAGCATGCGTCCAAAGGTGAAATAAAGCCATATCGTAAGCACCTACTCCCATTCCCATAACCATATAACCTAACTGAGAAATAGTAGAATAAGCCAATACTGCTTTCATATCCGTTTGATAAGCGGCAATCAATGCTCCCAAAAAGGCCGTAATGATTCCCAAAGAAGCAATCCAGTTCAATAAATAGGAATCAAATACGATGGATAGGCGAAACAATAAATATACTCCTGCCGCTACCATAGTCGCCGCATGGATTAAGGCCGATACAGGCGTAGGGCCTACCATGGCACGAGGCAGCCAAGTGAAAAATGGGAACTGAGCCGATTTACCCAAGATGCCAATCAATAAACAAACTCCTATCGCAGTACTGCTCGCATTCCCAGATAGCGGACCCAGATTGGAGATGAAACCATCGTTTCCCGATCCCAAAAGTATCAATAAGCCCATGAATAATATCAAATCTGCGATCCTGTTGGTCATGAAAGCAATCCTTCCAGCCACCGCATTTTTAACATCTTCGAACCAAAAAATAATCAACATATAAGATGAAAAGCCAACCAATTCCCAAAAGATAAAAAGCAATATTAAATGGTCCGACATCAGCAGACCCAACATAGAAAAAGTAAAAAATCCCAATTTTAAATAATAACGATCCTTATGCCTATCCCCTGACAAGTAAAATATTGAAAAGAGATGCACTAAAAAAGAAATTAAGCTCACCAGTAAAATAAGCACCGCAGACGATCTATCGACGGCAAAACCCAGCACAAATCCTGGCAACCATTCAAACTGAAACATCCAAAGCGTCCCTTGAACGAAACCGACATAGTAACCCGCTAAAATAGTAGTTATTGATAAAAAAATACTAGCGATGATTCCAGATTTCGAAGGAGTAGTATAGGCCATTATACCACCCAATAAAGGCAACAACAATATAAGAGCCAATAGGTAGTCCTCCATGATCAATACTTCAATTTTTTTAATGAATTGAGATCCAAGGTTTGGAAATGCCTGAAAATATTAAGCATAATAGCCAAAGCAACTACGGATTCTGCAGCAGCCAATACGACCACAAAAATTCCCATCAATTGCCCCTGAATATTGGGGTCAGATCCCGAAAAAACAACGAGATTCACATTAGCTCCATTCAGCATGAGTTCGATCCCTATCATGACAAAAATGGCATTCTTCTTTATGATAACTATCAACAGTCCCGTGCAAAACAAAAAAGAACCTATCACCAAACCGAAAATAATGGGATCAAGCATGATGCGATTTTTTACCTGAATATGAAGCACCTACCAATACGACCAGCAGCAGAAAAGCAATAAGCTCAAATGCCAAAATATACTGTGTCAAAAAGCGTACACCTATCTCCTTTACTTGACCTGTAGTTTGATGAACCTCTTGGGGTAGGATTGTCGAACTACCCACCAAAGCATAAATGAGTAGGGCCATACCCAATATGAGCAGAGATCCGAAAAAAAGCAAGTGATGTCCTACGATGACTTTACCCTCAGGAGATCTATTGGTCAGCATAATGCCAAAAGCAAGTAAAATCAAAATACCACCGGCATAAATTAATATTTGAATAACCGCCAGAAAATTCGCGTTATAAATGACATAAAAACCCGCAATACTCAACAAACACAAAGCCAGCAAAAAAGCGGCATAAATAAGATTCTTTATGAAAATCAAAGTCAAGCCTGATAAGAAAATCAACAGTCCAAAGAAATACATCCATCCCTCATTCATCCTTTTTCTTAGGTAATTTAGGTTTTATCATTTTAGGCTTAAAAACAACTTTATCTCCACTAGGTTTCATAACTCGTGCCGAAGTCGCGGGCATTTTTTTTTGCTTTTCTTCAAATGCTTGTTTGGCTTCCAATATCTGGAGGGGTGTCATTTCAGCAAATTCATATACATGATCTGCACGATCAAAAGTGCTAAAATCATAAGACTTGGTCATCGTTAAGCATTCGGTTGGGCAAACCGATGTACATAATCCACAAAAACAACACTTAGACATGTCAATGTCAAATTTAGCCGCATGGATTCTTTTATTGGTTCCATCTGAAGTTTTTCCTATGATATCTGTAGCCCTGATAGGCTCAATTTCAATACAATTGACGGGACAAACTTTGACACACAAATCACATACAATACAATCATCTATCTCATTGTGCAGTTTATAGCGCCCATGGTCAGGTACCGGCATGGATTCTTTTGGATATTGTAAAGTAGCAATGCCTTTATCCTTTAGGAAATAATCTTCATCTGCAATTCCCATGGGATCGCGTGCCGTCCTTGCTTCCCATAAATGCTTTAAGGTAAGCTTAAGGCCATTACTCAGCGTTTGTACAGAATGGGTGATATTTGAGAAATATTTTATCAAAGCATCATGAGTTTCCAAAGCCCGCATAAAAATACCAATAGTAAACCAAAAGGGGTCAAATATTTCCACGAAAGTGTCATCAATTGGTCAACCCTCAACCTCGGGTAGGTCCAGCGAATCCACATTTGCACAAATACTAATATCAAGGTTTTGGAGAGCAACCAGAAAACCTCCCAATAACTTCCCATCGTCCACTGCGCCCATTGAAAAGATCCCATATTAATGAAGGGCGTATTCCAACCACCAAAAAATAAAATTACTCCTAAAAAAGAGATTAAAAGCATGATTCCATATTCTGCCAGCATGAATATTCCCCATCGAAATCCACTGTATTCGGTATGATATCCGCCGACCAATTCTGATTCAGACTCAGGCAAATCAAAAGGTGCCCGATTGGCCTCTGCCAACCCAGCAATAAAAAATATTAAAAAGCTAAACAACAAAAGTGGACTTTTCACTACGTTCCAAGAAAGTAGCCCTCCCATTTGGGTCACTTCAATACCCATACCCTTCAACCCAAAAAGAAATATGGGATCCATCGTATATAGACCCTGCTGTCGAGTGATTTCTTGCAAGTCCATCGACTGACAAATCATAACTACGCACAGAACACTTAATCCCAAGGGAATCTCAAATGAAACAATCTGAGCAATGGCACGAACCGCCCCGTACAGGGAGAATTTATTATTGGATCCCCAACCTGCCATTAAAATACCCAACACGTCCAAAGAGACCACTGCCATGAGCAACAAAACACCTGATTCTACCGCAGCTCCGGCTAAGTTTGCGTTTAAAGGTAACATCGAAAAACCCGCAAAAATAGCTGTAAAAACAAGGATGGGTCCTAATAAAAAAATCGGCTTATCAGCTGCCTTTGGAACAATGTCTTCCTTCTGAATCATTTTAAGAAGATCTGCCAAAGTTTGAAATATTCCTTTCGGACCCACATCCATGGGACCGAATCGACTTTGAATAAAGGCCGCAATCTTTCTTTCACCATATACTGCTAGCAAAACAAAAAAAAGCAAAAAAGGCAAATAAAATAAAAAAGTATGCACTTGATAAACCTTCTAATTCGCTACAAAGATAGCATTATGACGGTCATATTTGACTAAAATGAGGCTATTATTAAGGAGTAGTTCGGCGCGCATAATTTTCAAAAAAAAATGGTTACTTGGGATCATTTAGGTTTATTAAACGCCCAAACTTACTTTTTGTGCCTGAAGGGTTTCGCCATAAAATAATTGCGCTTGACGTTCAAAATTTTTAGGATCATCCGTCGTCATAAAACTCACTTTACTGTTTTTAAGACATTTTATATCCATTTCAGGATGCCTAGACAAATAAGTTACCAATTTTGGAGCCACCATCTCCGCTTGACCAAAGACATTTATATGTGCTGGCACCTTGCTCCGAATCAGGTCATACAATAATGGATAGTGGGTACATGCAAGAAAAATTGCATCTAAATTTGGCGCTTTTTGCAACAAAGATTGGATGTATTTTTCCACAAAATATGCTGCTCCTGTACCCAATAGCTCTCCATTTTCAACTAAGGGCACCCACATGGGACAGGCCTGTTGGTGGACTTGAATTTGAGGAAAGAATTTTTTAATTTCAATAAGATAAGATTTGGATCGAATCGTTCCATGGGTTCCTAGAATACCAATTTCTTTCGTTTGGGTATAATCTAATACACTTTCTGTAGTAGGCCTCAAAACACCCAATACTCTTTTATGGGCTGATAAATGGGGAAGGTCTTTCTGCTGAATGGTTCTTAAAGCCTCTGAAGAGGCTGTATTACAGGCTAAAACAACAAGAGAACAACCTTGATCAAACAGATGTTTTACCCCTTCTAGGGTGAATTCATAAATACGCTCAAAAGATCGCGGTCCATAGGGGGCACGCGCATTATCTCCAAGATACAGAAAATCATGTTCGGGAAGGCTTTTGACAAGTGCTTTGAGGACGGTCAAACCTCCATATCCTGAGTCAAAAACACCAATAGGTCCTGCTTCATTCATTTTAAAAAGAAAGAGGCCATTTATGAAATGGCCTCTTCTGCAAGCAAAGAGTTAGAAATTTATTTGTCTCAAATGTAAACATGATTCCTATTAGATACAAATTTAATCGGCAAATGAGAAGGTCAAAGCCCTATGGATTAACGATGAATGATCCGGCGATATTCGTTCCCGATTTGAAATATTAAGAGCCCTTTTGGGTACGAGGCTAACGGGATGCGTACCTTACCCTTGTCAGCCTTCTGCGTAATTTTGGTATCCACTATCGCTCCATTTAATGAATAAATGATAATCTCAACGGGTTCCGATGATGTCAAAAGGATGTCCAGCCAATCTCTGGCTGGGTTTAGATAGACGGTAGAAATTCCGGTTGTAGAAACTCCGGTTATTACCTCCATTTTATTTTCTGTAGAATACCAATGCGCCCCAATATGATTGTCCAGTATCGCCTCTTTAAGCGATAACACTCTGTCATTTTCATAGATCGGCCATCCATTATCGGACCTTAAATCCACATGGTCTATCACGATACCATAACTATTTTCTAAAACAATTTTTTCCCCATCATCTGCAAGCTTCTCAGACGCCCAAGCTTGAACATTGGATAGGCTTTGCCAGTATAGCACTGATTCAATAGCCGAAATCCACATAGTATCCTGAGCCTTAAGTAAGGGAGCATCCTCGATAATATGCGCTATCCCATCTGTAAAGCGGTACCCATTCAAGTCAACCGGCTCAAAATTTGGATTGAACAAAGCGATAAATTCTGGCGCACCCGTACCCGTAGTATCGTTATAGATCTGCACCATCAAGACATTCTTTGGCGCCTCGACAATATAATCCGATGCCCCAATTCGATGATCCATTGGATCGTATAGCAGTGCAGGAGAACTCGACATCAAACTAAAATCATGATTTTCAGGTGCCTTAAATTGGGGGTTGGTCAGGGTGTTATTAGTGCCCGGCATTATATCGGTATCAGAAATACTATTATTAATTACTAAAGTGGAAAATAAATCTACCAAAAAAGGAGCATTCACCGCATTCGAAATAATACTCTGATTAACTAATATGTTTCCTCCACCCCTACCAGGATTTTTCTCGTAACTCGCAACACCCTCACGGTTATTGTAAAAAGTACTGTTTTTAACCCTAGCCCAGCTAGAATCCTTAACCGCAACTCCTATTCCTGTGTTAAATATTAAAGCATGGTCTACGTAAACGCTAGACTTCTGGCCTACAGAAATACCTTTATCAGTAATGTTATAAATGATCACGCTGTCAATTTTAATGTTTTTACAGCCTTCTCCAATATCAATAGCATCGCTATTGGATCCCATAAAATCATAAAAATGACAATTCTTAATCTCTCCTTCATTAATTTCATCATAATCAATACCATCCATATCAGGTTGTGAATTTCCTACAAAGGTTGTGTTTTGAATAAAAGCATTACCGTACTTAACATTAATTAAATCACCTGTGATTTTGGATTGTAAAATACTATTGTCCATCGAGACCCATGAATACTGCGAAAAAATAGGATTATTATGAACCTCGGTAATATTCAAGTGATTCAGCTTTACATTGGCTTTAAATAAAGACAAGGCACCCTTGTCTCGGGTAGGGATCGATCCTAGAGAAGCATCAATAATCGTCACGAAATTAAAAACAGAGGTATCCGAAGTATTAAGTAAAGTAATGGCCCCCCAGGCCTCTTGATCTACCAAGCCCTTAAAGACAATCCCATTCTCCAAATTCCCATCAGCGATGATGGCTCCATTGACGATAAAATTAGCACCCTCTGCAATGTGTATCTCCACGCCCGGCTCAATCAATAAAATGGCCTACTCCTTTATCCATACGTCGGTATTCATGTAGTATGGACTACACTCTTTATTGAGCACTGTCGTTTCGTCAATTAATGGAGATATCAAACAAACTTCATTGGCCTCAAAAACGGCATAATAATTGACGTTTTCAGTAGCTATTACTTCAATATTAGTTTTAGAATCGATAATGTCACCTCCAGATGAACGAGACCATCCCACAAATTCAAAACCCAATTGGGGAGTGGCTTCTAAATTAAAAGCTGCACTTTCGAGATATCGAGAAAGGGCTTCGTTAGTTTCTACAGGCATACCGTTTAGTGTGACTGTGCCTGCGTCCTCTGGATATACGCCTATTCCTAATTCAACACCAGCACTAAATCCAAATCTTTCGAAAAAATCCCAAAGAACAGTCCTCCTATTAAGCACAAATTCATTGATAATGCCGAGCTCATCGAGCCACTGCTGATAAGAGGGCAAACCACTACCATAATTAGAAGTGGTTCCCTGCCATCTGGCAATATGTCTAGGCATTTCTTTATCGATGACCTCTTTATAATCAGCAATAATTTTACTTACCCTATCCACACTAAATGTTGTGTATAAATGATCTGAAAATCTTTTTATGAAGTAATTTTTATAGTCCTCATTGGTGATCATTCGATTCAGTAACAAATTTTGTTGATTTATAAACCATTCGATCTCATAATAAGGCAATTCATCTGTTATAAACCCTCGGTCAACATCAACTACAATCCATTGCCACTTACCATTTTCTTTAGGCTTCCATGCCATCGTATTATGATTAACGGAAGTATTAACAGAGAAAACCTGCATGATGACAAAATCCGTATAATTCTCAATATTGATAAGCTCTCTGACTTGATCAAAATTGGATTCATCAGAAAGATCTTGATTCAAAACTTCTAGCAAGTAATTATAAGCTGTCAAATCACCCACTTCAGCATAATCACCTTGCTCAATCATATCAAATGCACCTTCGGGAATATCGAAGTTCTATGAAATATAAGCCTCATTGACTTTAGATCTTATATTATGAATCCCCATATATTCAGCATTGATTGTGACCATAGCAGGGCGGTAACCAACAGTGGATAAGTTCATATTACCCTGAGTTAAACCCATGGCTAAGGCATCACGCACAAATGAATGTCCCCAATCACTGCCTCCAGCTCTTAAAGTAAAATTTTCGAACTCATTACGCGAACGGTCTGCAAAAGCTGATAATTTAAACTATTGGAGGCATAATTATTTCTAAAATAGATACCCAACATTTTTTGAGGCAACTCCCATGAATTCAATCTATTAATTTTAGTTCCTGCCAATTCATTAAAAGCGGCTCGATCTTCTCCGAAATTTACAAAAAACTCAATATTGATGGGTATTTCCCAGTCAGGCTTAAAATCTTGTACATAAATCCCTTTGTCTTCATCCCAAAAATCGCCAGGATCTCCTGCTATTGAAATGACGGGTAACTCATTTTCATAGAATTCAGGATCTATAAAATAAGAATGTGTTTTCACGGGTCCAGAAAGCTGATTAGACTTAAAAATGGCTGCTCTGATGATCGTGTTCCCTTCAAAAATGATCGGCGCTTCATAAAGAAATGAACGTCCATCAGGCCATGAACCATCAAGAGTATACCTAATATTTCCTCCAAAATCTGTACTTAATTCGATCGATTGAGCACCCACCATGAGACCTCCTGGTTTTGAAAAAGAAGGTACGTTCATTACATAATTGGCATAAAAGATCGCTTCATTTTGGGCGCCTGGGGTTGGGGTTTCAAAGAACACCCATTCTTCATCATTCCTATCATAGGAAATATCTGATTGCTGTTCCAGGTAAGTAATAGAATCAACGACCTTAAGTTCCGAGGTGAAGATCCCTATAGACTCTCCACTCGCTCAAAATTTTAAAATTGGTATGATCAGCAACGGCTTCCCCATCTGCCCAAAACAATAAATAGCTCCCTGCTTCAATCACCGTACCTACTGGTATGGGCCACTTATCCGGTTTATTCAAATTATCTGTGAGGTAATAACCAGATAAATCAAGAGTGGTTGTTCCCGCATTGTAAAGCTCAATCCAATCACTCGTTTGACCTAACATAGGATCTTCAATACCATTCAGGTTAGAGGCCAGGAGTTCATTTATCCTCAACTGTGCACTAGACAAAAAAGGGGTAGATGTAAATAAAAAAATGAATAAAAAACTTCTGAACATGATCACGTCATTTATTAACCTAATCCAGCTTAATAGCTCATGGCCATTAATAAATCACTTTGTGTAATGATATGAACTTTTTGTAATTCATCTCTGATGAGTAATGCTTTATTCTCTTTTGATATTAATGATGATAACACATCCAAGGTATTGTCCATGGATACAAACTGAAAAGAAGCATCCATCACCTCCGCTACCGGTTTGCTCTTAATTTCTGGATTTTCAATTAATTGTTTCAATACTTTTGAGTCAATCAAGCTACCTACAAAGGTACCATTTTCAGTAACCGGTATTTGATCTATTCCTTTCTCATTCATCAGCACAATGGCCTCCCCCACTGTGATATTTTTATCAATCGTTGAGAGCTCCGCTGGGTAATCCCTATTCCTAATAATATCCTTGGCAGAAGCAAATTTTCTAGACTCAATGAAACCGTGATCTTTCATCCAATTATCATTGTATATTTTACCTAAATATCGAGTACCGTGGTCAGGTAAAATAATCACCATAACATCGTTTTCTTTAAGATTACTTTTAGCCCATTCTATGGCTCCAAAAGCAGCCGAACCACAAGACCATCCTACAAACAATCCTTCTTCTCGAGCCAATCTTCTGGTCATAATCGCCGCATCTTTATCGGTCACTTTAACAATTTGATCCACCATGCTAAAATCAACATTCTCGGGTAAGATATCTTCCCCGATGCCTTCAGTTAAATACGGATAAATCTCACTTTCGTCAAAGGTTCCTGTTTCCTTAAATTTTTTGAATACAGATCCATATGAATCGATACCTAAGGTAGTTATTGATGGATTTTGTTCTTTCAAATATTTTGAGGTCCCACTGATCGTCCCTCCTGTACCCATACCCGCAGCATAGACCGTAACCTTACCCTCAGTATCCAACCATATTTCTGGACCCGTCGTTTCGTAATGGGCCGTCCAGTTCCCGGGGTTGTCGTATTGATTTGGATAGAAAGAATTGGGAATTTCTTCATTTAACTTTTTAGCAACCGAATAGTAAGAGCGAGGATCTGAAGGCTCAACATTGGTAGGGCAAACAATCACCTCTGCACCCACGGCTCTCAAAATATCGATTTTTTCTTGTGATTGCTTATCCGCTAAAGTAAAAATACATTTATAGCCTTTTGATTGCGCCACAAGTGCTAAGCCCATACCTGTATTGCCCGAAGTGCCTTCAATAATGGTACCTCCAGGTTTCAATAGCCCCTCTTGTTCGGCATTTTCAATCATTTTAACAGCGATCCGATCCTTTATTGAATTGCCCGGATTGAAATATTCAACTTTCACAAGTATCGTACCTTTGACACCCTCAGACACGTGATTCAACTTTACCAGTGGCGTATTGCCAATGGTGTCCACAATACTGTTATAATATTTCATATTTATACAATCTCGAAATGGCAAAAATAGCCAAATAATCTATCTAAAAAGAATCCTTGAATCTACTTCTTTAAATAAAAAATTTATGCCTCTATTTTGGTATATAGGAAAATCTTCGAGAACCCTACTTAGACAAAATTAATAGTGTTCATGAAATTAATTGTACGGCACAATAGTGATAAATTTAGTCCGCTATTTTTGAAAAAAGCTGCGCTATCTTCCTCTCTAAAAACTAAATTCAAAAACAGATGCTATTTCACGCTCAATGGTTAAGCTCTTAGGTCTATGGATTGCTCAGCCATCAAGTAAAATCATTTTCATGCCTTATCTTACGTTAAATTCTATTTTGATGTTATTTATTTTTTCAATTGAAATTAAAAATGCAATTTTAACCACGTATTAAACTTGTCTACAGATATGAGAGTATTAATTTTTAGCCTGATTCTAATCCTTTTTTTCACATCACACGCCCAAAACAGTTATATGCCCAAGACACTGAATATGAAAGAGCGGGCCGTGATTGTAGATCGTTGGCTTCAAGAGCGCATGACCACAGTACTCCCAGATTTAATGAAAAGAACGGGCATTGATATGTGGTTGATCATCGCTCGCGAATACAATGAAGACCCCATTTTAAGAACCATGCTCCCCTCCACATGGCAATCGGCAAGACGTACAACAATTTTAGTTATTTATGATCCCGGCGATCAAAAACCTTTGGAAACCATGGCTATGGCGAGGTATGCTGTTGGAGACCTCTTTCGTAAAGTCTGGGATAAGGAAACTCAGCCTGACCAGTGGAAAGCATTGGCTGCTTTGATCAAAGAAAAAGATCCCAAAAAAATCGGGATCAATAAATCGGTCACTTTTGGTCATGCAGATGGCTTAAGTGCGACCCACTATGACCTGCTGACCTCTAACTTAGAAGATAAGTACTTAAAAAGATTGACCAGTGCTGAGTCGTTAGGTATTGGGTGGCTTGAAACAAGAACGAAAAGTGAAATGATCGTATATCCAAATATCGTGAGAATGGCTCATCAAATCATTGCAGAAGGTTTTTCAGAAAAAGTAATTCAACCAGGTATCACCACCACGGATGATGTAGTCTGGTGGTACCGAGATAAAATAAGATCTGCGGGTTATACCACTTGGTTTCATCCCTCGGTATCTATTCAAAGGAAAGATGAGGCCTCTTTTGAGCACCTCAGATCTTTTTCTGATCGACCTGAAGATGAAATTATTTTGCCGGGCGATCTGCTTCATGTTGATTTTGGAATCACTTATTTGAGACTTAATACAGATACTCAACAACATGCATACGTTCTTAAATCAGGAGAAACAAAGCCTCCTGAATTCTTGATCAACGCATTTGCACAAGGGAATCAAGTCCAAGATATTTTCTTGAACAACTTTAAAACAGGAAAAACAGGAAACGAGATTTTACATCAATCTCTCACCGCGGCGAGAGATCTGGGATTAAAACCTACCATCTACACCCATCCCATTGGCTATCACGGTCATGCCGCCGGTCCCACCATAGGTATGTGGGATCAGCAAGAGGGGGTGCCTATTGCAGGTGATTATCCACTATACCCCCACACAGCCTATTCGATAGAACTTAACAATGCAACCTTCATCAAGGAATGGAACAAAGAGATCAGAATTATGTTGGAGGAAGATGCCTATTTTGATGGCGATGCCGTACATTATATTGATGGCAGACAAACACAACTAATGACCATCCCTAGAACACTCGCCCCCAACTACTGATCATTCATTTAAATTTAAATACTCATGCTTAGAATAATCATTATTTGCTTTCTACTGGTCCAGTTTTTAGAAAACCCAGCACAAAAGCTGTCAAGAAAAGAAAAAGAAATCATTTCAATTGTTCAAAAAAATAATGATGCAGCGATCCAGCTGCTAGAGCAAGCCGTGAACCTCAACAGCGGTACCATGAATCTTGATGGAGTCAAAGAGGTCGGCATGCTTTTTAAAGGTCAATTTGATCAAATAGGAATGGATACGAAGTGGATTGATTTGTCCAACCTGAATCGCGCAGGCCATTTATTTGCTGAAACCAAAGGAAGTAAAGGAAAAAGAATTTTGTTGATCGGTCATTTGGATACCGTATTTCCTGAAAATAGCCCTTTTCAAAAAATGGAGCGACTCCCTGATGGTACCGTAAAAGGTCCTGGAACTAACGATATGAAAGGTGGAGACGTCATCATACTTTTTGCCTTGAGAGCCCTCCATGAAGCGGGGCACTTGGCAGATGCTCAAATTATTGTGGCCCTCACCGGGGATGAGGAACTGACAGGAAAGCCCATTTCTTTGAGTCGTAAAGACCTGATCGATGCAGGCAAGCGCAGTGACATTGCCTTAGGATTTGAAAATTCAACGGGATTTAATAATGTCACCTTAGCGCGTAGAGGCTCCTCAGGTTGGAAGGTTGAAATTGAAGGAAAAAGAGCACATTCTAGCGGAATATTTATGACAGGTGTTGGTGCAGGAGCTGTTTTTGAGGCCGGTAGAATATTAAATGATTTCTATGAAACCTTAAAAGGTGAAACTTATCTCACTTTTAACCCTGGAATCATTCTTGGAGGGACTGAAATGAGTTATGATGAACCTAGCAATACGGGGAATGCCTTTGGTAAGACCAATGTAGTCGCACAATCTGTAATCATTGACGGCGACCTTAGATTCATTTCTGAGGAACAAAAAGAAAGAACACGGGCAAAAATGAGAGAAATTGTCGCAAATAATCTACCTGAAACCTCAGCGAAAATAACGTTCTTTGATAGTTATCCTGCCATGCCTCCTACTCAAAACAATAAAAATCTCTTAAAAACATTCAGTCAAGTCAGTACAGATATGGGACATGGGCCAGTAGAAGCATGGGATCCTTCAAAGCGTGGCGCAGCAGACGTCTCTTTTGTTGCACAATATGTAGCTTGTATCGATGGATTGGGTGCCATGGGAGCTGGGGGGCATACACCTAATGAAACCATTGACTTAGCAACCTTTGAGGTGCTTACCCAGCGCGCAGCTGTGCTGATATACCGACTCATCAATGAATAAGCGCATCGCCATATTTTGTGGTTCATCCATGGGTGTTGATCCTATTTACAAAGCGTGTGCACAAGAAGTAGGACGTAAACTGGTCGCCCATAAATATGACCTCGTGTATGGAGGTGGATCCGTAGGCCTGATGGGCGTCGTTGCGGATGAAGTACTTTCATTGAAAGGTCAAGTGACAGGCGTCATAACAGAAAAACTACACGCATGGGAAGTTGGGCACGCTGGCTTAACTCAACTACATATAGTAAATACCATGCATGAAAGAAAAGCCTTGATGGCTCAATTATCAGATGGTTTCATCGCCTTGCCCGGAGGTATCGGAACGCTAGAAGAAATAACAGAAGTATATACTTGGCTACAATTAGGCTATCATCAAAAACCCTGTGGTTTTTTGAATGTCGCCGGTTATTATGACGCATTCATCGCCTTGTTAGACCAAATGGTTACTCAGGGGTTTTTAGATGCTAAAAGCAGAAATCTTATCATTATTAAATCAAATATCGATGATTTATTGGCTATAATGTCAATAAATAATTGATTCATTAGCGGTTATAGTATCATTGCAAAAAAATTAACAAAATAACAAAATGAAATTCGGAACCAAAGTCTTGCATGCGGGTATTGCGCCAGATCCTTCTACAGGCGCCATTATGACACCCATTTTCCAAACCTCTACGTATGTCCAAGAGGCACCCGGAAAACACAAAGGATTCGAATATGCACGTACACAAAATCCAACGAGAACAGTATTAGAAGAAAACTTAGCGGCCTTGGAAAATGCAAAATTTGGGCGATGCTTTTCATCAGGTATGGGTGCCACAGATGCCGTGATAAAATTGTTAGCTCCTGGAGATGAAGTCATTTGTACACATGATCTTTATGGAGGAACCTATCGCCTCTTTACCACCATCTATCAAAACTATGGTATCGTTTTTAAATTCGTTGATCTGCAAGACTTGGAAGCGGTAGCGCAAGCATTTAATGAAAAGACCAAAATGATTTGGATTGAATCTCCAACGAATCCCATGATGCGTATTGTAGACATCAGCGCCATGGTGCGCATCGCCAAAGCCTATCAAAGCTGGGTTTGTGTCGACAATACTTTTGCCACACCTTATTTACAAAATCCTATTGACTTAGGTGCCGATATCGTTGTCCACTCCGTAACTAAATATATCTCTGGCCATTCTGATGTGGTCATGGGTGCGGTGATCACCGATGATAAAGCCTTAGATGATAAAATTGGATATATTCAAAATTCAGCAGGTGCTATACCGGGTCCAAATGATTGCTTCTTGGTACTAAGAGGAATCAAAACTTTACATATAAGAATGGATAGACATTGTGAAAATGGAGGTAAAATAGCTCATTTCCTCAAAGATCATCCTGCTGTTGATGAGGTTTTTTGGCCTGGCTTCGAAGAACATCCAAGTCATCAAGTTGCCAAGCAACAGATGCGCCAATTTGGTGGGATGATCTCATTTACTCTCAAACAAGACCACATTGATGTTGCTTTTAAGTTGATGGAGAAACTCAAATTGTTCAGCCTCGCGGAATCCCTTGGAGGCGTAGAGTCTTTGATTGGACATCCTGCCAGTATGACCCATGCCTCTATTCCAAAAGAAGAAAGACTTAAATCTGGACTGACCGACTCACTCATTAGA
>CAJJCN010000051.1 GCA_905182655.1 Flammeovirgaceae bacterium UBA4465 | reverse complement strand
GTCGGGATGACTGGATTCGAACCAGCGGCCCCCACTACCCTAAAGTGGTGCGCTAACCGGACTGCGCCACATCCCGAAAAACAACTGAGCGCTGTTGCCTACAAACTTATTTCAATAACGGGACTATAAAAAGGACTAACGTTTAAAATCTAATGATTTAACCTTACTTCTTCTTAACAAATACTTTGTCCTTTATTGAGAGCGCTGCCTTACCCTCAATCTGGAATATAAATTGAATTTCCGCTTCATTCATGCCCGTAGTGTAGGGGATAAACTTGTTTAAATCCAAATCCAGATCTATTTTTTTCGATAAGACTGATTTATTTAATGCCCGGACAATGCGGTCGTCCAATGAATGTAAAAAGGGAGCTATATCATAACTTGATCGACTGACTACATATTCTTCAATGGCCCGGTGCATTGCCCAATCTGTAATCTTTGCCCACCCCTCCATTTTAGGTAATTCATAATCAAACGCTGAAAATCGCATAATTAAGTCTTCGTCAATACTCGGTACCACCAACAAAGAAATAATACCATTAATATCCCCTTCGACCGTTAAATTCCATTTCAAAAATCCATCATAAGAGCTGATCTCCACTTTATTCACTTTTCCAGCAATCCCTTCTAAATTAAATTCCTTTCCTACTAATAGCGAATCCATCGCCTGCTCCATTTTTAGAAAAGGCATCCTGAGCTCAACAAAAGAACTGATCTGTGTATGAGTAGACAAAGGATTGGTTCTTGGAGGTAGAACTCCCGGTATCTGATGGCTAAGTTGCCTACCATTGATGCTTAAGATAGATTGATGTTCAAGTTGAAAAAATAAGGTATCCTTAATTTCAGTCTTAACAAAATCTCCCCTTAAACTGATGGCCTCATTGGTAAAATAAAAAGGTAGTGCCGTTCCTGATATCTTCAAAGGCTTTTGGATCGATCGGTATACCCTTTCTACTGCTGTTCTTAAATTTATTTGGTCTTGAAGAATGGCATTGATATTTTTTTCTAAGGAAATCTTATGCGTTTTAATCTCTTTTTCTATCAGTGCCGCCAAATCAATTTTCAAGCCTAATACTTTAAAATTAGGCGGTTCATCCCATGTGATCGTTTCCCATCTTGAATCAAATTCTAGATCCCATTGATCATCAACATCAATCCCCAAAGACAGTTCGGCCGTCGCTTGAAATTTTATAGGCTTTGCTGCATTACTTATCGAAACACCAAAGAGGCGAGATTTGATAACCGCCGAGATATTCAAGGGTAAAACTACATGAAGACGCCCCTCGTAATACTTAATATCTATGCGGTCCTTTCGATTTATTTTTAAAAATAAACTATCCTTTTTTTTATTCAAAGCAAACCCGCCATCAAATAATTTTTGACCCGAAATTTCATTAATTCCTTGTTCTAACTCAGCGATAGGTAACTTAATGACTACATTGGTAAAAGAGGCCGGCACAGCTGTGATCGCTCCTATTTTATCATCATTGCCTTGACAACTTATCAAAAATATCAGGGAAGTCATTATCGATAACCGAAAGTATAAGCCTAACTTTATCATATATTTAAAATATATTGTGATGTCTATTTATTGAGGTGTCGCTTATTGATCTGCTTTCCATTCCTATGAAATATCTACCCTTGTCTCTCAATCACATTTCAAACTTAAAACCAAGCCTTATCCAAATCATAAAGAATTGGGGACTTTTTGCTGTTTTATTACTCTTCGTTTGGGCTTGCGAAAATAAGGCCTCCTCATCTCAAAAAAAAACACTTTCTCACAAAGGCCAAGAAGTAATTGACCTAGCGATCACCGCGCATGGTCAAGATCTTTTCGAGAATGCTACCGTATCTTTCTTGTTTAGAGATAAGAAATATAGCACAAGGCGATCTGATACATCATATACTTATACAAGATCTTTTCAAGACGGCTCCGCACTTATAGAGGATGTCTTAATCAATAGTGCCAATTTTTCTCGAAAAAAAAATGGGGAACCGATAGAAGTTTCAAAAGAATGGACCGAGAAATACAGTAGATCCATAAATTCAGTTCTTTATTTTTTTCAACTACCCTACGTATTGAACGATCCAGCAGTTAAAAAAATAGATCAGGGAATAAAACGGATTAAAGATGAAAACTATCATCAAATCAAGGTCTCTTTTCAAGTAGAAAATGGGGGTGAAGATTTTGAAGATGAATATCTCTATTGGATCCACGTGAATAGCTTTGAAGTCGATTATTTGGCTTATAATTATATTACGGATGGTGGTGGCGTTCGATTTAGGTCCGCCATTAATAAACGAAGGGTTGATGGCTTACTGATTCAAGATTACATCAACTACGCACCGGCAAATAAAAAAACACCTTTATCCGACTTAATCGCTCAGTTTGAAAAAGAAGCCCTGATAGAGCGCTCTCGTATTGTGAACTCAGACATAACCCTTCTCTCAAATAATCATTTATAGACCAAAGGAGCTCCCTTCAGCCCGCTCCTTTACCCCTAAAACCTCATGTAAATACCAATGCTATGAGTCATTGGATAGGGAAATAGGTTTCCTGTAGCTAGTAAAACAGAGGGTCTTGCAAGCCATACGTCTTAAAAAAATGAAGATGGTCACCAAAATTCTAGACCGTTTCTTTCTTTCGCACCGTCATTAGAAATACCACCACACCGATTAAGATCAAAGGTATACTGAGAATTTGGCCCATATTAATGGGTAAGCTCGCCTCAAAAGCTTCCTGATTCATTTTAAAAAATTCGTTAAAGAATCGATCCCCCCAAAGGAGTACCATAAAAACACTAAAAATTAAACCGTCATTTAAAATGGCCCTTTTGTAATTCCACAAAGCCAATAAAATAAAGGCGATGATTAGACAAGCTATAGCCTCATACAACTGTGGCGTATGCCGAAGTATTCCTGTGGCGTTGATTTCTATACGCTCAGCACCAGCTTCATCAATGATTTGATAGTTGAGCCCCCGCCCAGAAGCAGCAAAATCAACATGCTCCACTACTTCTTGATAATTGTTTAGACGATAGGCCAATTGGCCATTTATAAAGCCTTTCATTGCTTGATCCACTTTGACCCCTGATTTCAATTTCACTACCGCTCTCATAGGTAAATAGCCTGGGTGCGCAGGATCATAGGTCCCTTCCTCGAAGACCACTTCTTCAATCGCATCTTCATCAAAATTTAATACTCCCTCAGTTGCCCTGGCATACACAACGCCGTAATCCGTTCCTGTTTTCACACCCTCCATTTCCGAATTCATGAAATTACCGGTTCGGATAAGTGCTCCAGTAATGGCCACTACAATGGCCACCCTATCTAATACCCAAAAATAACTTTGACCCTCTTTTTTTCGCTTTTTTACCGAAAAACTTGTAGGAATAACAAAGGCCCATTTCGATCTGATGTCGTAATTGGCATAAAGCCAAAGGGCCAAAAATATTCCAATCGCACCCCCATGACTGGCCAAACCACCCTCCCAAATCTTCAAAATCTCAATAGGATCCGCCAAATAGTAACTGGGATTATAAAAAAGACAATGTCCCAATCTAGCGCCTAATATAGTCGCAATGACCATGAATGTAGTCAAGGTATCTACGTCCTTTTCAGAATGACCCTCTGCCTTGAAAATTCTATAAGAAATTTGTTGACCGATGATAAAGCCCATTGCAAACAATAAACCATACCACACAATAGGACGATCAGGCAAACCCAAAAAGGACAAGGGAATTTTAAAAATGACTGGATCAGGACTCCAAATTATATATTCCAACAAAATCATAACTATGTTTTTCTCCAAAAAAATGGGGTAAATAATATCAATACTGTAAAAAGTTCTAATCTACCCAATAACATCAACAAAGAAAGTATCCATTTTCCAACGGTAGGCATATGCGCAAAATTAGCAGCGGGCCCTACAGATCCAATCCCAGGCCCTACATTGCCTAGACAGGCTGCGGCAGCACCCATAGCCGTAACTAAATCTACGCCCAGTAAGGCCATTCCTAAGGAACCTAAAGCAAAAATGGTCAGATATAACATGATAAAAGCAAGAATTTGAAAAGTAATTTCACCATTTACCGTCTTCCCATTGAGCCGTAAAGGCAATATGGCTGACGGATGAATTTGTCTGTTAAATTCCAAAAAGCTATTCTTTACTAAAATTAAATGTCTGATTATTTTAATCCCCCCAGCTGTTGACCCTGCAGAAGCACCCACAAACATGAGAAAGAAAAAAAGCATGGTCAATAAAGGTGTCCAAGCCGTATAATCCTGTGTAATATATCCAGTAGTCGTGATGACTGAAACGACCTGAAAAATACTATATCTAAAAGAATCTATTAAATTTTCATTTCCATTCATCCAGATCCCTAGAGTACAAAATATCGTGATAACCAAACAAAAACCACCATAGGTTCTAAACTCTTGATTCTGAAAAACTTTTTTGAGCTTGCCATGTAGACCAAAATAAATCATGGTGAAATTAGTTCCCGCTAAAAACATGAACATCACAATAATAAAATCTATATAGGCCGAATCATAATAGGCAATACTGGTATTTTTCGTTGAAAACCCTCCGCTAGCCATAGTAGTTAAACTGTGGTTTAAGGCATCAAAAAAAGTCATATCTCCAAGCATCAAGAAAATCAATTCTAATCCCGTAAAACCTATATAAATAATCCATAATCTCTTGGCGGTTTCTTTGATTCGAGGCTGAAATTTATCAGGTGAAATCCCAGGGGCTTCTGCTACAAAAAGCTGCATGCCCCCAATTCCCAAAATAGGCAATATAGCTACGGTAAGCACAATAATTCCCATACCCCCTATCCATTGACTCATGCTTCTCCATAACAAGATCCCTTTACCAACCGATTCAATATCCTCTAAAATCGTCGCCCCCGTTGTAGAAAATCCGGATAACGTTTCAAAAAATGCATCTGTAAAATTTGTGATCTCCCCACTCAGCATATAAGGCAACGTTCCAATTAAGGACATCACCAACCAACCAATAGTGACCACCAAATATCCCTCGCGTTTACGTAGTTCTTTATTGATAGAATTACGTGTCAATAGCCACATAACCGTACCTAAAGATATCGCTATCAACGCTGAACATAAAAGTGCTACAAAATCTTGACCTCCAAAATACCAGCTAAACGGCAGACAGATCGTCATGAAAATCCCATTGAGTACCATAAGGATACTCATGATTTTGATGATTAATTTATAATTAAACATCAGAAATTATTTGAAATAATGCTCCACTGCATGGATACATTCTGGTTTAGAAAGTACGACAACGCGATCCTCTGCCTCAAAATTAAAGTTTCCTCTTACCGTATAACCTTTGTTTTTTCTAATGACTCCTCCGATCACCGCCGTCCTTGGAAAATCTAGATTTCGTAATTCATCGAGTAAAATTTTTGACCCTTCTTTGACTTCAAATTCGAGTACTTCTGCATCCACTCCATGCACACTGGTAATATTGACTATCTCTCCTTTTCGTATATATCTGAAAATGAAATTGGCGGCAATGAGTTTTTTATTGATCATGGTATCTACGCCGATACTTTGTGACAAATGGATGTAATCAATATTTTCAACCAAAGCTATGGTTTTCTTAACGCCAGCATCTTTGGCTACCAATGAAGAAATGATATTCGTTTCGGAATTGCCCGTTACGGCAATAAACGCATCCATGCTGTCAATGCCTTCCTCTTTAAGCAATTTTAAATCCCGTCCATCGCCGTTGATGATCATGGTATCGGGGAGTTCTTCTGCTAACCGAAAACATTTTTCTTTGTCTTTTTCAATGAGCTTAATTTTATATTTTTTCTTCAGCTCCCGAGCCGTGTTGATACCAATTTTACTTCCACCCAAAATCATTAAATGTTTGACCTCAGATTTAACTTTACCGGAAAGTTGTAAAATTTGATCAATGCCCGTGGGTTCAGCAATAAAATAAGCATGATCATTTTTCTTGAATTTATTTTCACCATGCGGAATAATCGTCTCATTATCTCTGAGCAAAGCCACCGTAGTAAAATCATGATTTGAAGCCATGTAGGCAGTTTCGGTAAGGGTTTTATTGAGGAATTGAGATTCCTCATCAATGGTAATCCCCACTAAAGATAAAATCCCTTTATCAAATTCGAAAGTATCTGTTAATGCCGTCTTTTTTAACAATCTCTTAATTTCCCGCGCCGCCAATAACTCTGGAGAGATGAGCTCATCGATACCCACATCTTTTAGGTTTAGCTGCTCCTTTTTCTTTAAAAATTCGATATTTGAAATTCTAGCAATCGTCCGCTTGGCCCCCAGTCTTTTACCAATGATAGCGACAGCAATATTAGTTTCTTGATCAGAAGTAACGGCTATTAATAAGTCTGTCTTGGAAATATTGGCTTCACCGAGAACACTTATGGAAGTCGCGCTACCCACAACCGTGACCACATCAAATTGGTTTTTCGCTTGATCCAAAACATTGTCATCCTCATCGATGAGTGTAATGTCTTGTTCTTCTATTGCGAGTAGTTTGGCTAAGTGAAATCCAAGTTCCCCAGCACCTGCAATAACTATTCTCATGTATTTTTTAACCTCATGGCCTTTGCAAATATATAGAGTTATCCTTTTTTAAATAACTATGCTCAAGTCAATACCTGTGATTAAGTAGTGAAAAACAGAATAAAAACATAAATGACGCCTAATTTTCAATCTTTTTGAAATAAACTTCAGCAGCTTTCATCACTTTAGGTGCCAGTATAACCGCAGAAATCATGGTGGGGAAAGCCATCAAGCCATAAGCCATATCAATCAAACTCACGACCGCTCCCAATGTTGCCACTGAACCCATAATGATGATACTTACATACCAATAGTTAAAATACCATCCGTATTTGGCACCTATGATGAAAGACAAGCATTTGCGACCATAATAAGACAATCCTACAATCGTCGTAAATCCAAATACCAACACGCATAATGCCAAAATATAGGAGCCCACCAAAGGGAGACTTATCTGAAAAGCCTCAACCGTCAAGGCAATCCCACTCGACTCACTGGATTCCCAAACTCCGGTCACTAGGATACATAGCCCCGTTAAGGTGCAGACCAATAAAGTGTCAATGGCAGGTCCCAGCATAGCCACGAGTCCCTCTCTGATTGGTTCTTCGGTTTTAGTCGCGCCGTGCATCATCGGAGCCGTACCGATGCCTGCCTCATTAGAAAATGCAGCTCTGCGCGCCCCTGCCAAAATAATAGCCCCAACCGCTCCCCCTAACACGGCATTTGCTGAAAAGGCATCTTCTATGATTAGTAATAAGGAGGGGATAATATTTGATGCATTTAAAAAAAGTATGCAGCCTACACTGATTAAATAGAGTATTACCATCGCCGGCACCAAACGTGCTGCCCAAACACCAATCCGCTGTATCCCTCCAAAAATAACGATACCCGTTAAAAGAGTCAGCACTAGTCCCATGACCAAGTCTCCAGATAAAGAAGCCTCTATTCCAGCAGGCTGAAATACAATCTCATTGGCTGCAGCTATGATTTGATTAGCTTGAAAAATAGGTGTCGCACCAAAAAAGCCTGCCACACAAAAAAATACGGCCAATGGGCGCCATTTTTTACCCATCCCCTCCCTAATAACATACATTGGACCTCCCTGTAAATCTCCATTGGAGTCTTTTCCTCGATACATAACCGCCAGGGTACAAGTAAAAAATTTGGTAGACATCCCAAAGATCGCACTGACCCACATCCAAAAAATTGCTCCTGGTCCGCCTGTAGCGATGGCCACAGCTACGCCACTGATGTTTCCCATGCCAATGGTCGCCGCCAAATGACTCGCCAAAGCCTGAAAATGACTGATCTCTCCTGCATCATGGGCCTGATCATATTTCCCCGTCAACACCTCCAAACCATGTCTCAAATATTTAAAAGGGAGCAACCTTGAATACATCATGAAAAAAAAGCCCCCTCCCAATAAAAGGATGAGTAGCGGCAAGCCCCATACAAAATTAGCGCCTTGAATAAAAAAATATTCAATCTGTTCTATGCCCATCAATTAAGTTCTAAAAGTGGCAACAAGGTTTCCCAGACCAGTTCAGCTATCAAAAGGTGACCTTCTGGGGTAGGATGAATGCCGTCAGCCAAGTTCAATGTGGGCTTACCCGCAACATCTATGAGCAAAAAAGGAATGAGGGCTGCCGCATTATTTTTAGCGAGGGTTGAAAAAATGTTTCGGAACTGGCGGGTATAGGACTCCCCTAGATTCGGAGGAACTTCCATTCCAGTAATAATGATTTTCACCTCGGGATTGATTGATTTTACTTTGTCAATTATGACTTGCAAATTTTTGGGTGTTTCACGCAATGGGAGACCCCTGAGACCATCATTAGCCCCTAATTCTAAAATAAAAATATCAGGTACGGTTCGCAGCACCCAATCTATCCTATTCTTACCACTGGCAGTGGTTTCTCCACTCAATCCGGCATTAATTACCTGATAGCTTAAGCCTAAAGAATCTATTTTATGCTGAATTATTGCCGGAAATGCCTGATTCATATCCAATTGATAACCCGCAGTGATACTATTTCCAAAAAATAAAATTATTTTTTTTTGAATAGGGGGTAGGGATTCAATGACCTCTTTTTCCTGCACGGTAGACGGTGCTTCTTTTTTTTGCGGTCCCTGACAACCTACCCATAAAAGTCCTAGGACACCCATTAAAAATCTCATGATTCCTTCTTGATGAAGTTGTAAATTAGACAAGTCAAAGCATTTAAATTCAAAAGGGGCCATTAAAGATATGAATCTACGAAATGACCTTTTAAAATAAAAAAGGAACTTTATCCTTTTTTAATCTCTTATATAACCTACGCTGATTTATTATTGTAGGACATGTCTGAAATTCTGAAAGTTAAGAGCTTATCCAAAGTATATGGCTCTAAAAACACTTCACTCACTGTACTCAAGGATATTAACTTTTCTGTACTTAAAGGTGAATCTGCGGCCATTATTGGCCCATCTGGCAGTGGGAAAACCACGCTACTTGGCCTTTGTGCCGGGTTAGATCGTGTGACGACTGGAGAAATTACCTTGAATCATATCCTATTAAATGAACTTAATGAAGATGAATTGGCCCAAGTACGCAATCAGAACATTGGTTTCGTTTTTCAAAATTTTCAATTAATTCCAACCTTGACAGCTCTTGAAAATGTGAGAGTTCCCTTAGAGCTACGAGGCGTAAAAAATACCATGGCCCCTTCCATTGCCTTACTCGAAAGAGTCGGTTTAGGTGCACGTAAAAATCATTATCCCTCGCAACTATCAGGAGGTGAACAGCAGCGAGTCGCCATTGCCAGGGCCTTTTCAAATAATCCTGAGATTCTTTTTGCCGATGAACCCACGGGGAATCTAGATGAAGAAACAGGGAAATCTATTGAGGCCTTGCTTTTTGAAATTAACAAAGAAAAAGGAACTACATTGGTCATCGTCACTCATGACTTAGAGCTGGCCCAAAAGACCCATCAAATTATTAAAATCAAAGGGGGGACCATCATTCATTAAGTTAGGGTTTAAAACGTGCATAAAAATTCTCCCTTAAAAAATATTCGACATAATCGCTCTTGGCCCTGGAAAATGGCCTGGAGAGATAGTAGGAAAAGTCGCGGTAAATTATTCCTATTTATCGCTTCCATTTCGCTGGGCATAGGTGCTTTGGTGGGAATTACTTCTTTTAGAGAAAATCTGATGTCCGAAATCGACGGTCAAGCAAAAAATTTACTTGGCGCAGATGTTTCGGTTCGTGGGAAAGCTGAACTACCCGATTCATTATTTTTCCAAATGTCCCGGCTGAGCAAAGATGAATCTAAAGAGGTCTATTTTGCTTCAATGGTGCGGTTCCCAAGCACAGATGGTACCCGTTTAGTACAAGTTCGCGCTTTAGAAGGGAAGTATCCTTATTATG
The DNA here is from genome assembly GCA_905182655.1 of Flammeovirgaceae bacterium UBA4465. Classification (GTDB taxonomy): domain Bacteria; phylum Bacteroidota; class Bacteroidia; order Cytophagales; family Cyclobacteriaceae; genus UBA4465. The sequence continues at coordinate 9,819 of CAJJCN010000051.1, read as the reverse complement.
GAGACATAGAAACGGAACCCCTCACGGCCGCACAAGATTTTCGAACACAGCAAAAAGCCTTAGTGGATGAAAAATTAATGCTCCAATTTGGGGTTCAAATTGGTGATTCAATTAAAGTCGGGAACATCAGTTTTGAAGTTCTCGGAAAAATCCAGAAAATTCCCGGACAAACCGACGTCGGTTCATCGGTTGCGCCAGTGGTATACATTCCCCTACAGTATTTAGGGGCTACTGGCTTGGTACAGAAGGGGAGTATCATCAACTACATCACTTATTTTCAATTCCATCCAGATATAGATACTACCAATGTTTTTGAAGAATCGAGAGATATTCTTGAGGAGGCGGGTTATGATGTGGATAATGTGGAAGATCGAAAGGCACAAACAGGTAGGGCTTTTAGGGACCTTTCCTCATTTTTGGAACTGATCGCATTTGCTGCCTTGTTACTCGGGTGTTTGGGGGTTTCAAGCTCGATCTATGTATACATCAAAAGTAAAATTCAAATTGTGGCGGTGCTGCGCTGCATGGGAATGCAAGCCAAAGAAGCCATCAATATTTATTTGATTCAAGTGGGCTTTTTTGGCCTCATAGGTGCAGCCATTGGCTGCCTCTTGGGAGTGATCATTCATCTTTATTTACCAGAAATCGCAAAGTCATTTATCCCCTTTGACATTCATCCGACCATCTATTGGCCCGCGATTGTCGCGGGATTGATTATTGGGGTGGTTACCTCTATTCTTTTTGGATTATTGTCACTCATTGGATTGAGAAAAGTAAGTCCCCTCTCGGCTATTCGTTTTGGATTTGAATCTTTAAAGCTCAAATTAGATCTGCCCTTTTTTGCTATTGTTGGCAGTATTTTAGTCTTCTTATATCTAATTATGTTTTGGCAGCTTAAAGATGCTTTTGACGCTTTGATTAATATATCCATTCTTTTGGCAGCGTTGGCCTTGTTGTACGCCCTCGCCCATGGCCTTAATTGGTTGCTTAAAAAACTCCTGCCCAAGCAGATGGGATTTGTATGGCGTCAAGGCATTTCAAACCTCTATCGACCCAATAATCAAACGGTAATCTTGGTGACTACTTTGGGTTTAAGCACGGCATTTTTAGCTATGTTATATTTCATGCAGGGATTACTAGTAGATCGAGTATCTATTAGTGGTAAGAATGAACGACCCAATACGATCCTTTTTGACATTCAAACCAATCAAAAAGAAGCCATAAGGACCTTGACTGAGGAATATGACCTTCCAGTGCTGCAAGAAGTTCCTGTAGTCACCATGCGACTATTAGAAATCAATGGCCAGACCCGTGATCAGGCAGCAGCTGATTCTACTATTGAACTTCCAAAATGGGCATTTAATCGAGAATATCGAGTGACTTACCGAGATACATTGATCAGTTCAGAAACGATCTCCGAAGGAACATGGCAAGGAAAATTAAAGAACCCCAATGATTCTATATTTATTTCTATATCAGATGGATATGCTGAAAATCTCGGACTGAACATCGGTGATCAACTGCTTTTCAACGTGCAGGGAGCATTGATAAAAACTTATATCGGCAGTTTTCGCGAAATAGATTGGCGTCGGGTACAAACCAATTTTTTGGTCTTGTTCCCCACTGGAATTTTAGAACAAGCACCTCAATTCCATGTACTCATCACCCGAATTAATCAAAATGATGTCTCTGCCCGCTACCAGCAAGCCATTGTACGACAACATCCCAATGTGTCGATTATTGACCTAGAGCTCATCTTGAAGACCCTCGAAGATCTCTTGTCTAAAGTAGCCTTTGTAATTCAATTCATGGCCCTATTTAGTATTGGGACGGGATTAATTGTGATGATCAGTGCCATTGTCTTGAGCAAATTTCAGCGCATGCGCGAAAATGTTTTGCTTCGGACTATGGGTGCCTCTAAGGCCCAACTATGGAAGATCATCGCGGCCGAATATTTCTTTTTAGGAGGCTTAGGGGCATTGGCAGGACTCTTTTTGGCTGTTGTTTTTACCAGTCTATTGGGCTATTTCATTTTTGAGTTTACCTATGTGCCCGACTTGTTAGAGATCATGGGCTTCTTTTTTGGTATCACTACCATAACCGTCTGCATTGGCCTACTCAACAGTCGCACCATCGTACGTCAATCGCCTTTAACCGTTTTGCGGAATGAAACTTAATGAATCAAAATGATTCACAAAGTTAAAGCAGCTTTGCCAGTAACTCCTTAACGATTTTAGCCGCAGTCATGGCGGTAACCCCCTTGAGATCCCGATCAGGATTGTACTCAACCAAATCAAGGCCCACAATATTTAAATCAAGCTTTTGTATCATCCCCAATACCTCTCGGGTAGTGAAGCCTCCGGGCTCATGATGAGAAACTCCAGGTGCAAAGGCAGGGTCGAGTACATCCATATCAAAACTTAAATAAACGGGTCCCGATAAATTTAAATCTATGTCAGGTGACCAATTTCTCATGTCTATGACCTTTACACCAAACTTGCTGACTTGTGTTCGTTGATGATCATTCAAGGTCCGAATACCTACCTGTGTCAATGCTTGCGCCAAGCCCTCTTCCATAATTCGAGCAAAGGGGCTGGCATGTGAGTAACGATTTCCTCCCAGGGAATCATATAAATCCCCATGGGCATCAAAATGCAGAATGCTTAAGGTGGGGTAAGAAGCTGCCATTGCCCGTAGGATGGGATAGGTAATTGAATGATCTCCTCCCATCGAAAAAGGAATGGCCCCTCGCTTCAAAATCTCAGCAATGATGGACTCAATATCGAAATAATCCTTTAGCGTGGCATTTCCCAGCCAACAAACATCCGGATGATTCGCTAAATCCATCAAGTCCTCGGTAAAATAATTGGCCGATTCGCTCTCCAGGGCCTCAATTATCAATGGAGGGGCCTTAGCTGGCCCTTTGAGAAAAGAAGAATGATCGTCAAAGGGCATGCCTATTAAGGCAATATTTCCAGACTTGAGGGTGGATGTTTTCGCACGACGTATAGGCATTAATTTAAAACCAAAATACTCTGCAGGTGGGCATCAAATTTTTGAAGTGTCGTTGCCAAAATAGTAACCTGGGACTGGCATTCCTCCCAATTTTCTTGTTCGATCGCCTCTCTTACGCCTGGAAGCGTTTTAACACCATATCCCGTGTAAAAGCCCGGTGCATAAATCTGATGCCGGTACCATCCCCTTCTAGGTAGACCTGAGGCAAAAGTCAAAACCTGTTCAGCATGCATAAGTTTATCATTAAGGGTTTCTTTGGAGGTCAAGGAAACGAGTGACTTTTCTCCGAGGGCCTCTACAGTAACCTTTAGATTGGCCAAGGCATTGTGCAAAGGTGAAAAATCTACGTAGGGTACGATTGCCTTTTTGACCGGCTGCTTAAAGGGTTGGGTCGGATCGGCAGTTAAAGAAAATACCTTTTTATCGATGAAGGCATTGTGTTGCTCAACTGCCTCACGCATGTTAGTTGTCAAGGCATTAATTTCTGTTAGGTAACCCTGCACGGTCGTGTGCCATGCACCAAACTCAAAAGGCAGTACTTCAGCATTGGCCAATCTCAAAACTATGCGTCCCGCTGTTTTCGCCAACGCAATGCCATAAGCCAAGTCAGGGTCTTTGAATCGTTTATAATGCGCATAGGTATCGTAAATGGTATGATATTCTCCCCCTGAATTTTCTCCTCCAAATCCAATATTCAGCGCTGCAATGCCTGCATGCTGAATAAAAGGCGTATAGTCAGAACCTGACCCTAAGGCATACAAACCTGGATTACCATCGCCCCCATTCAATAAATCTCTGGCCCCAAGTCGTTCCGCGACGGATACGCCTTTTTGGGGATCCATCACATCTGTCGCTACCTCCTTTACCATCGCCTCAAGGGAATGAGATCCCCCTGCACCCAAAAATCCACGGCCATTCCCATCTGTATTGATGTAGGCTACCGTTTTTTGTTGCAGCTCTTCGAGATGATCCTCCACCCATTCGGTAGAACCAATCAAACCGGGCTCTTCAGCATCCCATGCACAATAAATAAGGGTTCTTTTTGGCTTTTTTCCTGCTTTTGCCAGCATCCCTACCGCTCTAGCTTCCTCAAGCAAGGCGACCATGCCACTTACAGGATCGGCAGCTCCATGTACCCAAGCATCATGATGGTTTCCTCTGATGACCCATTGATCAGGAAAATCAGTCCCTTTGAGCTTGGCAATCACGTTATGGGCAGGTTTCAATTGCCAATCAAACGTCAGCTTTAAATGGACCTTTGCTGGTCCAGGTCCAATGTGATAAGTAATGGGCAACGCACCTCGCCAGGAGGGAGGTGCCACTTGCCCTTCTAGGGCCGCTAACAATGGCAAGGCATCCTCGTATGAAATCGGTAATACCGGAATTTTTGTAATGGTAGGGGCATCCTTGCGGTCAAGTCTTTTGGCATTTTTAGTAGCTCCATAACCTGGGGTCAGGACATCACCTGGATACAGTGGCATATCCATTACGGATCCCCTTTGTACACCTGTAGCATTTTTAAAAGCTCCTTTGGGGTATACGTCCCCAGCATAAAACCCATCATCCTTAGGGTCTGAGTAAATGATACATCCAATGGCTCCTTTCTCTGCCGCTAATTTGGGTTTGATGCCCCTCCAAGAACCATAGTATTTGGCAATGACAATTTTTCCTTTGACATCTATCCCTCGCTTCTCCAACTCCTCATAATCTGCCGGAATGCCGTAATTAACAAATACGAGCTCCGCCGTCACATCGCCATCAGTAGAAAAGGCATTGTAACTTGGCAACAAGGCATCACCTTGATCCGTGTAGGCATCGCCTGCGACGGGAACAGCAGTCAATTTTGCCTTGTATTTTTCAGGAGCTATCAACTCAAGCAAACGTACTTTTGGATAAGGGAACAATACCTGATAGGTCTCAATTTTGGCTTCATAGCCCCATGATTTAAATTGCTTGACCATCCATTCGGCATTTTTTCGCCCATACGCCGTACCCAGATAATGGGGCTCTGCGGACATGAATTTCATCCATTGATCCAAATTATCGGCTGAAAGCATTTTATCAAACTCCGCTTCAAGATTTTTTTGTTGGGCTACTTGATGGGCTTCAAAACCGATAATGGAAGATTGAGAAAAGGTTAAGCTACTTTGCAAGATCAGGAGCAACCCAAGAACTATTTTTATTTTCATGGTATTTATGTTTAAAAAATGAAATTAACCCATCTATGACCCATTGACGAACCGTTCAAATAAAACCTCTCTTTTTTTACTTGTTTTTCTTTGTCCAACCGTCTCTTAAGGTGAGGGTCCTATTGAAAATGAGCTTTTCGGAATGGCTGTCTTCATCTACCCTAAAATACCCTATTCGTTCAAATTGAAACTGATCGCCCACTTGGGCATCCCGAGCAGAAGGTTCCAAAAGCGCTTGAGTATTGATGGTCAAAGAATCTGGATTTAAATGATTTTTAAAATCATCTTCAATCTTGTTAAGGTTTTCGATAAGAAACAAGCGATCATACATTCGTATTTCAACTGCAACCGCATGTGGAGCCGACACCCAGCCTAGGGTTCCTTTTACTTTTTTTCCACTGGTATCTTGGCCACTCTTGGTATTGGGATCATATTCAGCATAAATTTCAATGACCTCCCCTTTTTCAGATTTTTTAAATCCTGTGCATTTAATGATGTAGCCCTTTTTAAGGCGGACTTCACGGTCAGGACCCAATCTGAACCATTTTCGGGGACTTGGGGGATCTTCCATAAAGTCTGACCGATCAATGAAGAGTTCACGAGTAAAAGGCATCTCACGAGTACCTGAGTTTTCATCCTCCGGATTGTTTTCAGCCATCATTATCTCCTGATGATCCTCTGGCCAATTGGTAATAATCAACTTAACGGGATCCATGATTCCAAAGATGCGATGGGCAGTTTTATTTAAGTCTTCACGTACCGCATGTTCCAATAAGGCCACATCAGTAATGCCGTCTCTTCTCGCCACTCCAATGGTATCTGTAAATTTTCTGATTGATTTGGCCGTAAAGCCCCTTCTTCGAATACCCGAAATCGTAGGCATCCTGGGATCGTCCCAACCTGCAACATAATGTCCTTCAACCAATTCCCGAAGACTTCTTTTGCTTACAATCGTATAGCTCAAATTTAATCGGGCAAACTCTGTCTGCTTCGAAGGATGAATCCCTAATTCCCGAATAAGCCAGTCATATAAAGGTCTGTGTACCTCAAACTCGAGGGTACAAAGAGAATGGGTAATTTTCTCCATGCTATCCGACTGTCCATGTGCAAAATCATAGGTAGGATAAATACACCACTTTGACCCTGTACGATGGTGCTCCATGTGCTTAATTCGATACAAAATAGGATCCCTCATATGCATATTTGGGCTACTCATATCGATTTTGGCCCGAAGTACTCTTTCTCCATCTTGAAATGCCCCTGATTTCATGGCTTCAAAAATTTCAAGACTTTCTACGATCGGTCGATCTCTAAAGGGGCTTTCTTTTCCGGGTTCAGTAGGCGATCCTTTAAGCTCATTGAATTGAACCGCGCTTAACTCGTCAACATAAGCAGCACCTTTTTCAATCAAGCGAACGGCGAGCTCATATAACTGTTCAAAATAGTCTGAAGCATAATACTCAGAGGATCCCCAATCAAAACCTAACCATTTAATGTCTGCCTTGATAGCCTCAACATATTCAGTTTCTTCTTTTTCAGGATTGGTATCGTCAAATCTAAGATGGCATTGACCTTCATATTTTTGAGCCACCCCAAAATTTAAACAAATCGATTTGGCATGTCCAATATGCAAATAACCATTTGGCTCAGGGGGAAAACGCGTGTAGACCTTTTGAACGTTGCCTTCCTTCAAATCCCCCTCTATAAGCTGTTCAATAAAATTTAATGATTCTTTTTTGTTTTGCTCCATGAATGCTACGTTTGATGTGCAAATTAAATCAGATTTTTAGATTGATCATTTTTAATCTTAAATCAAATCCATTTTTAATCTTAAATTGGGTTCTTTCAAAGGGTGAATTCAGATGAATTTTAAGCCCCTTAAGGATTGATATTAACATCATTATTCAGAATTTAATTAAAACCCGTTATATTCGCATTTCATTTTATGATCATGCAAAAAATTAAACTCTTGATTTTAGCGGCTATAGTAGCTCTATTTTCAAATTGTTCAGATAAATCAACATCTGCACAAGTTCAACTCACGACGTTCAAAGATAGCTTAAGTTACAGTTTTGGTGCCTTACTGGCAGAACAAATCAAGCCGCAGCTAGAAGACATTGATATAGCCATGGCTACCGCAGCTTTTAGAGAAGCTTTAAGCGATACCAGTCAATTGACTATGGAGCAATGCCAACAAGTATATATGGCCTTCAATGAAAGAAAAACCGAAAGCCTAGCAGAAGAAGGTGAGGATTACCTTTCAAAAAATGCCACTAAAGAGGGTGTCCAAACTACAGCCAGTGGCCTTCAATACAAAATTTTACAGGCCGGTACAGGAGAATTTCCAACCGCTGAAAGTACTGTTACGGTACATTATACTGGTACATTGATAGACGGAACTGTTTTTGACTCGTCTGTCGAGCGCGGTGAGCCCATCTCTTTCCCTTTAAGTGGTGTCATCCCCGGATGGACCGAAGGAGTACAACTCATCAATATAGGAGGTAAGATTGAACTTACCATTCCTTACGAATTGGGTTATGGAGAAAGAGGATCAGGTCCCATTCCTCCTAGATCTGTATTAATTTTTGAAGTCGAACTCATTTCTATCGAAGCATAAAATTAAACTCATAAAAAACCCTACTCATTCATTTTGGGTAGGGTTTTTTTATGCTTAAAAAGGGCTGTAGCTTAAGATCTGTTCTAAGAAGATAGCTGCTGACTCAGGATAAACCCAAATACTGAAAGCAATGCCATACAGGGCGCCATACAAATGGGCTTCGTGGTTGATGTTTTGAGATAGGTTTTTCCCTTGGGTAAAAGAATAAATCAGAAAAATAACTCCCAATATAAATCCAGGAAAACAAAGTACTGCAAAAAGACATATTTTGTTCAAGGGGGCATAGATGATACTTGCAAATACCAAGGCTGAAACTGCTCCAGAGGCTCCTAAGGTATTATATCCAGGCCTATTTCTATTTTTAAAAAATCCTGGCAGATCCGAAACAACAAGGGCAGATAGATAGAAAAAGACAAATACAACAGTCGCATTTGATCCCAAAATATAACCGAAATATTGCTCCACAGCACCGCCAAAAAAGTACAGTGTAAACATATTAAACCCCAAATGTGAATAGCCATCATGGATGAAACCCGAAGTAATCAGTCTCCAATATTGGCGCTTCTTCATGACCTCATGCGGATTCATCATAAGTCGGCCGTAAAGATTCATATTGTTCTGAGCATAAATACTGACCAATACCGTCAACACAATAATGATTAAATTTAAACTCATCATTTAATTATTTACTTTTACGGCTATTAACCTTCTCTTTTAATCAAGCTTTTAGCAAAATTATTGAAAACATCAAGCCCTTCTTTATCACAATCAATGGTTTTAAGTAATCTAAACGCCTCATCAAAATAAGCGTCCATTTTGATTTTTACGAGCTGGGGGATTCCCAAACCATCAAAGATGTTTTTGACGCCAGCTACTTTCTCCATAGGATCTGCATCCCTCATACTGATCCAGCCATTCAATTGGCTACGCACATCGGTTCCAGCAAGATCTAAAGCATTGATCATTAAAAATGTTTTTTTATTGGCAATAATGTCACCCCCCACTTGCTTACCTACCTTCTGTTGATCTCCATAAACATCTAACAAATCATCCATCAATTGGAAGCCGAGCCCTAGGTTTTCTCCAACCACATAAAGCCGCTGCTGGTCCTGGCGGTCAAAGCCTCCTATCAGTCCGCCTAATTCCATACTAAAACCCAATAATACAGCAGTCTTCAACCTAATCATCTCCAAATAATCTGCTTGAGAAACATTGACTAACTGCTCAAAATCCATATCTAATTGCTGACCTTCACAGACCTGCAAAGCAGTTTCATTAAATCGATCCAGGGCCGACAATAAGTAACTGGGATCCATCTTAGTGATGAGTTGATATGCCTTTACAAACATCGCATCGCCACTTAATATGGCTGTGTTTTGATTCCATTTTTCATGAACTGCGGGCTGACCTCTACGGAGCGGTGCTGCATCCATAATATCATCATGCATCAAGGTGAAATTATGAAATACTTCAACCGCTAAGGCCGGATCTAATGCTTGTGGGTTCCGTGCACCACGAAGCTGTGCGGTCAGCAAAACCAGTAAGGGTCTAAACCTTTTCCCCCCCAAAGCCAATAGATAGCCAATGGGTTCATATAGGTTCTTAGGCTGCGCCTTTAAATTCAATTGGGCCAAGCGTGCATCAATTGATTTTCGTAAGGTGATTATTGATTCCATTTATTCAATAGGTATTAACTCTTTGATTAACCAAGAGTTTAAAAATGTATTCCTTCCTAATTTCATGCTTCTCAATACGCCATATCTCAAAAAAATAATCAAATCTCTCAAAGCAGATCATTTTTCAACCCAAAGCAAATCTATCGTTCTTCGGTCTATGTCTGTTTTTACCACCTTGACCTGAATTTCATCTCCCAAAGAAATTATTTTTCCCGTCCGTCTGCCGACGATCCGATATTGCTTTTCATCGTATTGAAACTGATCGTGATCTATATCTGCAATTCTAATCATTCCTTCACATTTGGTGGCACTAATTTCTACA
>CAJJCN010000050.1 GCA_905182655.1 Flammeovirgaceae bacterium UBA4465 | reverse complement strand
TTTCCATCCTCTCATGTTATAAAGGTATATTACCTAATTTAAAAACACAAAACAACCTCTGTAAAGCATTAAATTTCCCGCTAAACAACAATTATATTCTTATTGTGATACGTCTTCACAATAGCTTTAAACATTGTCCAAACATTGCTTAGATCTGATATGCAAACAGCCATTCTAAAGGAGATTAATAGTACTTGTGGATATTTCTAAGGAGGTGATACTGGAGGAGTTTGAGGCTTATTTGGAGGTGTTAGAGAGGGAGGTATTTCATGAGATGATGAGGTGAGGGTGATCCTCGATTTTAAATCAATATATAAAAGGAATGTCCATTATTTAGTTCGACAATAAGTTTTGGTCAAGAGCTACTTAATTTGTATATAAAACTTCTGCGGTGTGGTGTCTCAGAAGTTTTTTGTTATATTTATTTTTTAAACTTTTTATCAACTTAAACAATCAAAAAAATGAAAAAAATATTTTCACTCTTAGCGAGTTTACTCTTAACTACTGTACTCTCAGCTCAGACAATGGTCTTTCATGTTAGGAATGTCAAAGCAAAGGAATATTCTGAAAATGAAATGGAAAAAGCTTATGAAACATGCTGTTCGGATATGAAACCTAATAAAGGAGGATTTGCACTTCGGGTTCTAGGTGCAGGAGCGGATAATGGTATGACTCATCAATTCTTATGGTACTGGGAACTAGGAGAAGATCTTTGGGAAGGGACTGATATAGATGAGAAAGCAGCACTATGGTGGAGTCAAATGGATAACTACGTGGAGGAATACGGAGATCAATACTTGGGAAGAGTGCTCAGTAGACAAGAAGGAACTAATGAGGATTATAAGTGGACTCATATTTGGGACTTTAAAGTTGACGATGCAAATCAATTCAAAACAGGTCATGATAAAATTATCAAGAAATTCGAGAAAGAATTCGAGGGGAGATCGGTAGGTTTTGGAACTTATGATATTAATAGACCTGATGGAGCAACTCATTGGGTAGGTATCTCAGGAGAGGGAAATCATGATCACGTGATGCTTATGGATAAGCTGCAAAGTCAAAGTGAATTTATAAAAATGTTAGCTGAACGGGGTAAGAGCGAAAATGTAAAAGATTACATGGTAAAAGATTTAAAAACTTATTAACTGATCTAAATATAGAATGGTTGTTAAATTAACCAATTACCTTAATTAAATTAAAAAGGATTCTACAAAAATAGCTAGAGTCCTTTTTTTATGCCAAAAACCCTCACACTCAGGATTATCAATGGAGCAGCTCCCTCCTAAACTTGTGGTAATTCTTGAGATTTATCTATATTGCTATTTCAAAATTTTTATCAACTAAATATCAACCTATAATGAGAATATTTACGCTATTATTTCTATTTCTTTTATTCACTTCTTGCAGTAATGGTGAAAAGAAAAACGAACAATTAGATCTTCAAAAAATAACAGAAGAGGCTGGCGCTTTTATTGATTCACAGTTTAACTTTTTTTATGAAAGCAGTCTCGGTTTGGCAAAAAATACATTTTCCAATGATGCAGTTTTAATTGGTACAGATGCTACAGAGTATTACAAAGGATGGGACGAAATGAAGCCATCTATCGAAGGACAACTTGCTCTTGAAAATCCAAAATTTAATTCTAGAAATCGAAATATTTTCCTAAGCTCAAGTGGAGATATGGCATCTTATACACAAATTTTAGAATTTTCATTTGAAATTGATGGAGTAGAAAATACAGTAAGAAATGTGAGGAATAGTGGAGTAATACAAAAAATTAATGGGCAATGGAAAGTAGTTCAAATTCATTGGTCAATTGGAGTTCAGGGACAAGCCATTGAATATTAAATATGTATTTAAATGCCAATCACCACCCTCAATAATTACCGCTAATAGAAGTTATTTTTGGTACTCTAAAATAAAGCTGAGAAAAGAAGGTCTCTAGACATTTAGAGCCCTCTTTTATGCCCCAAAAGTTTATTCTCGTTACTATTCTAGATTAAGTATTATCTCCAAGCAGTTCACTTTTTGCTGAAGGTATACACTGCTTGATTTGTGTAGAAAACTCTTGGGGTGTGGTGTGTTGAGAGTTTTTTAACATTATTTAAGAAGCTATTTTAACATTCTTTATGAGAATTTAAAGTAGAAAAAGATTCATCTTTATCAATTTTGAGCTTCATATAAGTGTTTGGTTTTAGTTGGTTATTTAGGGTATAATAAGCAGATTTATCTCTTTCTGTTTTGATTGCCCTTTTTTTATGAAACACAAGTCTCACACTCAGGATCATCAATGGAACAGCTCTCTCTGGGGTGTGGTGTCTCAGGAGTTTTGTTAAATTATTTATTCCTCACCTATCATTATTGATGGGGCACCACCAGATGAAATTCTATGAGCATCAGAAGCTACCTCTTGCATTTCACTCGTTGCCATGGTAGCATTTAATTCCTCTAGTGAGCTAAAAGGCATAGAAAACATTTGATAGTAAGGAGGGCTTCCTTCAGTAGTTTTCAGAAACTTCGTTACAGTGTAAGGTTTTACATCTTGAGGAATTTTCATTTTATTATGAAGAAAATTAAGGTGATCAGAATAATCGGATTCAAATTTATTGATGTCGGTAGGTTGAGGGTATAGAACAATTAATTTCATAATTTTTGATTTTTTAAAATGACAATTAACTTCAGTAAATTAACAAATAAGCATGTTAAACTTTATTTTTTGAACTAAAATAAAAGTTCAACTCCCACAAGTTTCACACTCAGGATCATCAATGGAACAGCTTCCTCCTACGCATTCTAGTTTTAGTCTATGGATCTCATCCTTAAGATCCATAAACATATCACCAGTAAGTTGGGATTCTAACTGTACTATTTGCTCTTCTTTAGTCATCTATCGGATTTTAGTGGTTTCCTTTTAACGGCTTTATCCCCCAACTGAGTATTACTCATTAAGGTTAGTAGAGAATGCCATGGTGAGATTAAGACCACTCAAATTTATACGCACGTAACTTCGGACCATTTGAAAAACATACAAAATCCCTCTGACGATTTAAATTTTTCTAACTTAGTAGATAAAGAAAATAAACGTAATCCGTATATTTCCTCGTTGTAACCAATACTTCAAATAGAAAAAATAATTGATTAATCCAGAAATAATAAATTTAAGAAAAGAACTTCATAGAAACCCCGAATTATCTTCTTTTGAATACGGAACAGCTAAAAGAATTAGGAGATTTATAGAGAAACATAATCCAACTGATATATTAGAAAACATAGGTGGAACAGGATTAGTTGCTATTTACAAGTATCAAAAAAAAGGTAAATCTATTACAATTAGATGTGAATTAGATGCGCTGCCAATTCAGGAAGAGAATGAATTTAAACATCAATCAAAAAAAGAAGGTATATCTCATAAATGTGGACATGATGGCCATATGGCAATAGTTTCAGGTTTAATTTTTTGGTTAAAAAATCAATCATTTAATTCAGGAGAAATTATTTTATTATTTCAACCAGCAGAAGAAAACGGAAAAGGTGCAAATCGTGTACTAAAAGATGAGCGTTTTAAGAGCCTAAAAACAGATTATGTGTTTGCGCTTCACAATATACCAAAGGAACCACTTAATGGTATTATTCTAATAGATAAAAGATTTTCAGCTGAAGTTCAAAGTTTTATAGTAAGCGTAAAAGGAAAAAAATCACATGCATCTGAGCCGGAAAACGGAATAAATCCAGCATTAGGTCTTTCCAACATAATAACAACACTATCAAAATTGGAAGTGGTAAAACCTGAAGATAAAAATTTTACTTTAATGACACCTGTTCATATTAATATGGGACAAATAGCTTACGGAATTTCTCCAGCAAATGGAGAATTACATTACACCGTAAGAACTTGGAACAGAAAGAATATGTCAGCATTAAGAGTTCAAATAAATGAAATTATACAGCAGATTTGTCAAATACATAAATTACAATATGAAATAGTATGGCTTGAATATTTTCCTGCTGCAGCCAATGATATAGAAAGCAATAACTTTATTGAAAAAGCAGCTAAAGAAAACAATTACAAAATATCAGAAAGACCATATCCCTTTAAGTTTGGTGAAGATTTTGGGTGGTTTTCAAGAGAATATAAAACAGCGATGTTTGGTTTAGGCGCAGGATTAGACACTCCAGCTTTGCACAATGCAGATTACGATTTTCCAGATGAAATAATAGAAACAGGAATTACGATGTTCAAATCAATAATTTCAAATATTATGAAAGAATAACAAACGGATTACAA
>CAJJCN010000049.1 GCA_905182655.1 Flammeovirgaceae bacterium UBA4465 | reverse complement strand
TCAAATTACTTTTGAATACATAGTTTTTGATAATTTTAATGACCGAATTGAGGATGCAGAGGAGTTATGGCATTTTGCTAAATCAATACCTTCCAAAATTAATATTATTGAATACAATCCGATTGCTGAGGCTCAATATCAAAATACAACTGCTGACAAGTTGGAGCAATTTGCAGATTTTTTGAAGTCCAAGAAACTCACTGTCAATATACGAAGGAGTCGAGGAAAAGATATTGATGCGGCCTGTGGACAGCTGGCCAATAAAAATTAATTTTATTTTTTACTGGCGTTGAAAAGTTTCTGTTTTTCCTCTTTGGTCAGACTCTCATAGCCCTTTTGTGAAATCTTATCCAAGATGGCATCGATTTCATCTTGTTCGGAAGTATGGCTGGACAGGGGCGATGAGATGGGATTTGCTTCAGTAGCCGCTTTGGCCTTTTTTCTAGGCTTGCTTCGGTGGGTGACTTTAATTTTTGAAGATTGTCTGAAAAAACTTTTGAAAAAATCAATAATTTGAAGAATCCAACCACCGAGGTCTTGGCCTTTTTGTATTTGCTTGATATAGACATAACCCATAGCAGCCCCCGCTAAATGTGCCCATTCGCCTCCCGCATTCGCACCTATGGTTTGTGAAAAAGATAGAATGATATAAAAAAAGGCAATATATTTAATCTTTACGGGCCCAATTAAAAGTAAATGGAATGAGTAATTAGGAAGTAAGGTGGCTGCCGCCGTAATGATGGCATACACTCCAGCCGAGGCACCTAGCATTCTAGAAATTTGCTGACTTTCATAAAAGGGGAGTGTGTTATAAATAATTAAATAGAGCAGTCCGCCGGCAAGACCCCCTAGCACATAAAGTGAAATCACTTTGTCGCTGCCTAAATATTCTACAATGAGTTTTCCAAACCAATAAAGGACCAACATATTGAACAGGATGTGGAACAAGTCAGCATGTAAAAAAAAGTAGGTGATGATAGACCATGGCTGAAATAAAAATAAACTAAGATCCGAGGGCAGCATCAATAACTCCTCTATAGATCTATAGATTTCTGCACCACCGCTCAGCTTAAGAAATATGCTCAAGGTCAGCATTACCAAGAAAACGATAACATTGATAATTATGATCTGAGCAATGGCATTGTTGGGTTTATTCCAAGCATTTTTGAATTCATCAAGTAGATTTTCACTTGTGTTCATGATCAATAAGGGTTAATCGTTTTGTTATTAGTCCAAATTCGAATGAGGATGAATGCGATCAGCATGCCACCTAAATGAGCCAGATGCGCCACATTATCACCTTCCGAACGATTTAATTCTGAGTAAAGTTCTATAGCCCCGTAAATAAAGACCAAATATTTGGCTCGAATGGGAATAGGTGGAAATAAAAGCATGAGCTGCAAGTTAGGAAAAAGCATGGCAAAAGCCATTAATATGCCATAAACTGCGCCCGAGGCACCGACCATTGGGATGTTGGTTTTGATATCAAATATCTGTGCTACGGCGCTCATCGTTTGTTTTTTGTAATCAGGATCTTGTGGATTCTCATAATACCCATCTGAGAGCTCGGCCAACACTTGCAAATTGAATCGTCGAGACTTATGTTCAGAAATGAATAAGCTAAAGTCATCCGGATTTGGATTTGCCAGATAAGTTTCTGTATCCACCTTCAATTGATATTGCTCTACAAAATTGGCGCCTCCAAAAAGAATACCAGCGCCAATCCCACAGGCCAAATAGAAGATGAGGAAATTTTTTTGACCGAAAGTTTGCTCCAATAAGGGCCCAAAAACAAAAACGGCAAACATGTTACCAAGAAGGTGGCTGAAATTTGCATGAATCCACATATAGGTGATGAACTGATGCAGCGCGAATTGATCAGAAAAAACGACACGCAATCCCAACCAAGAAGACAAGGGCAAATTCAATAGAGATTGTAAAACAAAGATGCCCACATTAATAATTAAAATGTACTTGACCGTAGGGGTTAATCTTCCAAACATATTTATTAATTGAAAAGTGAGATCATTTTATCTAAACTCAAAACTACAAAAGTTGCCTGACCATCCGGTGTATAATTGGGTTGTTTACAGGCAAATAACAGGTCAAATATTTTTGAAATTTCTTCATCGGCCAATTTTTCACTGATTTTTATGGCCGTACGTTTTGCCATAGACCGTGCCAGGTTTTCGGTTTTATTGAGGGTGATTTCAGATTGATTCATCTTAAATTGCTCAATTAGATCTTCAAAAAGATCTTTTTCAGACAGTTTACTAATTTCTGGAGGCACGCCATTGATAACGATACAGTTTTTACCAAAAGGTTCAAATTCAAAACCGAGCATTTGAATTTCATTCTTTATCGATAGGACTAAATCGAAATCTGCAGGATTGAGTGAGAGTTGACAGGGAAATAAGCAAGATTGTGAAACGCCTTGATTTTGATGATAATGTTCAAGGTACCGCTCATAGAGAATCCTTTCATGGGCAGCCCTTTGGTCAATAAGTACCATTCCAGACTTTACTTGACGCAATAGAAAGCGGTTATGGATACATAAGGTTTGTGGGTTGGGCGGACTATTTTGATCACCAGCATGAGGATCACTGTTTAGAAGCATCCTATCTTGCTGTTGAAGTTCATTTTTAGCCTGCTCTCTACTGATCAGCTCCTCATCATGTGCATTCTCGTACAATAATTCCCAATTTTTCGATGAACGGTTGGCACTTGGAATGTTTTTGAATTGAGTATATTTTTTATCTGATTCAGATACTTCATAACCACTTTTTGGTGGAGAAAATAAGGCAAAATTAACGTCAGTATCGAAATCAATAGAAGGCGCAACATTTGAAGTGGCCAATGCTTGGCGTACCGCAGCCACAATTACCCCATAGAGTAAACGATCATCGGTGAATTTAACCTCTGTTTTGGTAGGGTGAACATTTACGTCTACCTCTTTGGGATCCATTTCAATAAACAATACATAAAAGGGATGAGCCTCTGGTTTTAAAAGCCCTTCAAAAGCTTTTAATACAGCATGATTGAGATAATGATTTTTGATGAAACGATGGTTAACAAAAAAGAATTGTTCGCCTCTGGTTTTTTTTGCGAACGCGGGCTTACCTACATAGCCCGTGATCCTTACCGTAGGGGTTTCTTCTTGGCAAGGGATGAGTTGCTGCTGATGATTTTTCCCAAAAATTTGGACAATGCGTTTGCTGAGTTTGCCTGGCTCCAAGTTATAAATTTCCTCATTATTGTGGTGTAATGAAAATTTAATACCTGCATGAGCGATTGAAATCCTTTGAAATTCATCATGAATGTGTCGAAATTCTACTGGATTACTTTTTAAAAAGTTTCTACGCGCAGGAACATTGAAGAAAAGATTTTTAATGGACAAGCTCGTCCCATTTTGCATGGCTATGGGTTCTTGTTTGCGAACATCACTGGCTTCAACCTTGATCAACACACCTAACTCAAGGTCATCAGGTTTTGTTTTTAACTCTACTTGTGCTACCGCTGCAATAGAGGCGAGGGCTTCCCCTCTAAAACCCATTGATTTAAGTTTAAATAAATCTTTGGCATCTTTCAATTTGGAAGTCGCATGTCTTTCAAAGCACATGATAGCATCTTTTTCAGACATCCCCCTTCCGTCATCCACCACTTGAATGAGGGTCTTTCCGGCTTCCTTTACGTATAACTGAATTTCTTTAGCACCGGCATCGATACTGTTTTCGAGCAGCTCTTTTACAGCCGAAGCAGGCCTTTGAACGACTTCTCCAGCGGCAATTTGATTGGCAATATGATCAGGCAGTACATGGATGATGTCTTGCATTAGTCCTTAGTTGCTTTTTTTTTAAATTTCAAAAACAGATAGATGGGGATAATAAGCCAAAGTAGATGTAAAATAGGGTTTCCAAAATAAAGCCAACCCATAAAGGCCAACCCTAAACCGACGGCAATGATGATTTGTAATCCAGAAGTATTAGGCCCTGGACTGGACCGTCTATCAAAGGTAATTTTGTGGGCCCTTACCCCAAAATTTTCTTCTCCTGACATCTCTCTTTTAATCATTTCGGTACGTTCTAATATTTCCTCTTTGATGGGATCATAGTATCTCGGAGCGATGGTAAACTTTTTATGATCAGGCAATTTAACGAAAGAGGGTAATTTCATTTTGAGCTAAAATATTTATGATGTTATTAACTTAGCCTTACATTGGGCAGGGGGACAAAATCACATTTTAGAGCCACCTAACTTTATAAGCAGGAAGATAAAATAATAGCCCAAGCACATGTCAGCTAACCTTTTATTTCTACAAATTTATTGAAATCTCTTTAAGGTCGTTTCTAAAACTTTAATTTATTGTAAAATTGAAATATTTAGATGAAATAATGAGACAAAATAATAGATTTTCGAGATAGTTTTTGTTTAGCTGCTATCTTACACCTCTTACCCGTATCTGAATCTTTCAAATCTGAAAATAATTTAGATAATTTAAGTTAATCTCTATCTTTATCTCCGTGTAGGGAAATGAAGACAAAATAAACAACACATTAAGCGTTACTAAAGATAAATTTATAAGAATGAAAATTGGAATTGTTTGCTATCCCACTTACGGTGGGAGTGGCGTGATGGCTACGGAGTTAGGAATGGGGCTTGCCAAAAAAGGGCATCAGGTCCATTTCATCACCTATGCCCAGCCCACTAGATTGGACTTTTTGAGTGAGAATCTTTTTTATCACGAGGTATCCATTAAGGATTACCCTTTGTTTGACTATCCCCCCTATGAGATCGCTTTGGCGGCAAGAATGGTGGATGTGGTTGAACATGAAAAATTAGATTTGTTACATGTCCATTATGCGATTCCACACGCATCAGCGGCACTGTTAGCAAAACAAATATTAGCAACCAAAGGGATTTCTATTCCTCTGGTAACCACTTTACATGGGACAGATATTACTTTGGTGGGAAAAGAGGCTACCTATGCTTCAGTGGTAACCTATGCCATTAATCAATCAGATGTGGTGACGGCAGTTTCAAATTCTTTGAGAAATGACACTTATACTCTTTTTGATATTCAAAAAGAGATAAAAGTGATCCCCAACTTTGTGGATATTGAAAAATTTAAAAAACAGCATAAAGATCATTTTAAAAAGGCAATTTGTCCTAATGGGGAAAAACTCATGGTACATATTTCTAACTTTAGGAAGGTGAAACGCGTCCAAGATGTGATTAGTGTTTTTTGTAAAGTCAGCCAAAAGATACCTGTGAAGTTGTTGTTGGTGGGTGACGGTCCTGAGAGATCTGAAATGGAAAAAATGACCCGTGAGACGTGCAGTATTCAAGACGTGCGTTTTCTCGGTAAAATGTCCAACGTAGAAGAGATTTTGTCTGTTTGTGATTTATTTATCATGACTTCCGAAAAAGAAAGCTTTGGTTTGGCTGCCCTTGAAGCGATGGCCTGCGAAGTACCCCTGATCAGTACGAACGTTGGAGGACTGACTGAATTGAACGAAGATGGAGTGACCGGCTATACTTGTGATGTGGGAGATATAGAGGGCATGGTGGAAAAAACCCTGCATGTGCTGCATGAGGATCACCTTCCAACATTCAAAGCGGAAGCCTATAAAAAAGCATTATCGTTTGAATTATCCCAGATCATGCCCATGTACGAGGAAGCCTATGAGGCAGCCTGCATAGTGCAGTAATTTTTGTTCTTTTAGGGGAAAATGAAATCTTTTTGCCCTAAAGAATGTTTTTTAATTAGAAGAGATCAATCATGATTGGATACCGATTTACCGAATACATTCCAGAAAAGATAGCTGAAAAAGGGTCATTTGAAAGCTTACTGAATATTTTTTTGCAATTGATGGTCATTACCGGTGGGGATGTATCAGAAACGATCAATTGGTTGACCAATTTGGACCAAGAACATAATTTAATGCCTGAAGATTATGGCATGGGAAATTTTGTGGATGATCTAAAAGACCAAGGATACATTAAAGAAAGTAGTAAAGAGGGAACATTTGACGTTACCGCAAAATCGGAACAAAAAATCAGAAAAAATGCCCTTGAAGAAATCTTCGGGAAACTCAAAAAATCAGCTAAAGGAGATCATAAAACACCTTATTTTGGCCAGGGAGATGAGACAACCACAGATTTTAGGGAATTCCAGTTTGGAGATTCGCTGGATCAAATTGCATTGACCGAAAGCTTGAAAAATGCACAGATCAACAACGGTACCGAAGACTTCAGATTGACCGAAAGAGATTTAGAGATTCAAGACAAAGATTTCAAAGCACAGACTTCAACGGTTTTAATGATTGACATCAGTCATTCCATGATTTTATATGGGGAGGATCGGATCACACCAGCAAAAAAGGTAGCCATGGCTTTGGCAGAATTAATTACCCAGAAATATCCTAAAGATACCCTTGATATTATTGTATTTGGTAACGATGCGTGGCAAATTGAGATCAAGGATTTACCCTTTTTGCAAGTAGGTCCCTATCATACTAATACCATTGCAGGACTGGAATTGGCGATAGACATTCTGAAACGCAAAAAAAATAAAAACAAACAAATTTTCATGATTACTGATGGCAAACCAACCTGTATGAAGGTAGGCATCAAATATTATAAAAACAGTTTTGGCTTAGATCCCAAAATAATGAATAAAACCTTTAATTTGGCCGCGCAATGCAGAAGGAGCCACGTACCTATTACCACCTTTATGATTGCTTCAGACCCCTATTTGAAGCAGTTTGTGCAAGAGTTTACCCAAATAAATAATGGGAATGCCTACTACAGCAGTTTGCAAGGCTTGGGCCATCTTATTTTTGAAGATTATAAAAATAACCGAAGAAAAAATTTCTAATTCATATGACTTATTACGACTTATCAGTAAAACAATTACTAAATATTAAAACTTTAAAAGAGCTGAAGGCGTCAGGTTACGCGCCGATTGGTATTAAAGATGAATTAAGAAAAAATTTATTACGTTCTTTCCAGGAAGGTAAATCAGTTTTTGAGGGTATTTGGGGTTATGAGCATACGGTAATTCCTGATATTGAAAGGGCTATTTTGGCGAGACACAACATTAATTTCCTTGGACTCCGAGGACAGGCCAAAACCCGAATAGCTCGGATGATGGTGCTTCTACTTGATGAATGGATACCTGTGGTAGAAGGCTCGGAACTCAATGATGATCCACTCCACCCGATTTCTCATTACGCCTTGGCTAAGTTAAAAGAGGAGGGAGACCAAATGGCCATCAGCTGGTTACACAGAGATGAGCGATATACAGAAAAATTAGCCACGCCTGACGTTTCTATTGCCGATCTCATTGGCGATGTCGATCCCATCAAGGCCGCCAGTTTGAAGCTTTCATATGCAGATCAAAGGGTCATTCATTATGGTCTCATCCCTCGATCCAATAGGTCCATTTTTGTGATCAATGAGCTCCCGGATTTACAAGCAAGAATTCAAGTAGCTCTGTTTAATATTCTTCAAGAAGGAGATATTCAAATAAGAGGGTTTAAGTTGCGATTACCTTTGGATGTTCAATTTGTGTTTACGGCAAATCCAGAGGATTATACCAATAGGGGTAGCATTGTCACACCCTTGAAAGATCGGATTGACAGTCAGATCATCACGCATTATCCAAAAAGCATAGAGATAGGAAAGAAAATTACGCAACAAGAAGCGCAATTGGAACCAGAGCAGCAGCGTCTGGTACATTCTTTTGAGTTGGCTAAAGATTTGGTTGAGCAGATTGCTTTTGAAGCTCGGGAGAGTGAGTATGTCGATGCCAAGAGTGGCGTTTCAGCAAGACTGACTATTTCCGCTTATGAAAATTTAATCAGTGCAGCGGAACGAAGAATGTTTAAGAATGGAGCGGAAAAAACAACCGTCCGAGTAGCTGATTTCGTTGGGGTTATTCCAGCTATAACTGGGAAAGTAGAACTGGTGTATGAAGGAGAACAAGAAGGCCCAGGCATCGTAGCAGCCAACTTGATCAGTAAGGCCATAAGAACTCAATTTGTGAATTTCTTTCCGGATCCTGAAGAGATTAGGAAAAGTAAAAAAAGAAATAACCCTTATCAAGTCATTTCGGAATGGTTTGGGAAAGGTAACATGGTTGATTTAATGTTAGATGCCAGTGATCGAGACTACAAAGACTGTTTAAATGCGGTACCGGGATTGGCCGATTTAGTCAATAAAAAATACAGCAAGGAATCACAGGCTTATCGTTTATTTTTGATGGAGTTGGCGCTCCATGGTTTAGCAGAATACAGTGTGCTTAGTAAGCATACCCTTGATGAGGGCTTACAATTCAAAGATTTGATCAGCAGCATGTTCAACATTGAAGATCATACTTCAGAAGACCTTTAAAATAGAGTAGACATGACATTTACAGAGGCCCAGCAGCTCATTGCGAAGGGGGAGGGTCATCGAATTGAATTTAAGCTTAAAGCAAAACATCCGGATAGAATTATCAGAGAAATTGTTGCTTTTTCAAATTCAAAAGGGGGACATTTATTTATAGGTGTTGATGACGATGGTAGCATTGTAGGGCTCAAAGATGC
>CAJJCN010000048.1 GCA_905182655.1 Flammeovirgaceae bacterium UBA4465 | reverse complement strand
AAAAGAAGCCAATTCGGCTACCTCTTTAGGGGTCCCTTGCCGCAGCATGGGAATTTGATTAATGGTTTGTTCATCTGCCGGATATGAATTGATAAATCCGGGCAAAATATTGTTCATTCTCACATTGGCATGACCCAATTCAGAAGCAAATAATTTACAATAACTAGATACTGCTGCTCTTATAACAGATGAAATAGGAAAGGATAAAGAGGGCTCTTTAGCACCAAATGTGGATATGTTGACGAAGGCCCCTCCTTTTTGCTTCGCCATGATCGGACCAATGGATCTGGCCAGTCTGATTACATTCATCAATAATAAATCCATCCCTTTTTTCCAATCTGAATCTGTCAGCGACAATAAAGACCCTTTGTTCGCATGACCTGTATTACATACCACCGCATCAATCCGCCCATACTTCTCGTAGGTAAAACCAACCAACCTCGCGATATCATTCTCCTCGTCAATAGACCCCTGTATGGGTCTGGCATTGAGATGATCGCAAAGGGCAAACAAACTATCTGACCGAGACATCAAAACAAGCTTATATCCCTCAGATGCGAGTTGAGTCGCACAAGCAGCACCAATTCCCTTACTGGCCGCCGTAACAATAGCTACTTTTTGTTTTTTCAATAATTTAGATTTTGAGTCCCACAAAATTAATTGAAAACCTGCTGGTCTTCATGCATCCGACCCTTATATATTTAGGATTAAATGATCTGATTTTATAAAGGAATATTACCATGCTTCTTTCTGGGTAGTTCGGCCACTTTATTTTTTAACATTTCAAAAGTTCTGATCAGCCGATGCCGTGTTTCTCTTGGGAAAATTACCTCATCTATATAACCACGGGCAGCTGCATGATAGGGATGCGCAAATTTAACCGTGTAGTCCTCGATTTTTTCTTGATGTTTTTCTTTGGGATCCGCTGCTTCAGCAATCTCTTTTTTGAAAATGATTTCAGAGGCTCCTTTTGCTCCCATTACAGCAATTTCAGCCGATGGCCAAGCAAAATTCATATCAGCCCCTATGTGCTTTGAATTCATGACATCATAAGCCCCTCCATAGGCCTTACGTGTGATGATCGTGACGCGCGGCACCGTGGCTTCACTGAAGGCATAAAGTAACTTAGCGCCATTAGAGATGATACCATTCCATTCCTGGTCCGTGCCCGGTAAAAAGCCGGGTACATCAACCAATACCAAAAGTGGAATATTAAATGCATCACAAAATCGCACAAATCTTGCTGCTTTTTTACTAGCATGTATATCGAGTACTCCCGCATAGCTCATGGGTTGATTGGCAACGATTCCGGTACTCTTACCCCCTATTCGAGAAAAACCAATCAATATATTTTCAGCATAATCAGGCTGGACTTCATGAAAGCTAGCCATATCCACGATCTCCTTGATCACCTCACGCATCTCATAAGGATGATTGGTGTTCTCGGGTAAAATTTGATCTAAAGCAGGCCTCAGTTCATCCCCCTGTGGCTCATAAGGCAGCTCCGGCGGTTGTTCTTCACAATTCGAAGGAATAAATCCAAGCACTTTTTTGATATCAAGGATACATTGAGCATCATTATGTGCCGTAAAATGGGTGACGCCACTTTTTGAGGCATGGGTATGAGCCCCTCCTAAGGCCTCTGAACTGACCTCTTCCTGAGTAACCGTCTTTACCACGTTGGGACCTGTGACAAACATGTAACTGGTTTGATCCACCATAAAAATAAAGTCAGTTAAGGCGGGTGAGTAAACGGCGCCTCCAGCACAAGGCCCCATCACTGCCGAAAATTGTGGTATCACACCAGAAGCTCTGGTATTACGATAAAAAATATCTGCATAGCCCCCCAGGGAAACCACTCCCTCTTGGATACGCGCACCCCCCGAGTCATTTAATCCGATGAGGGGGGCGCCATTCTTCATAGCCATATCCATTATCTTAACAATTTTCTCAGCGTGTGTCTCTGATAATGAGCCTCCAAAAACAGTGAAATCTTGCGAGAAAACGTAAACCAAGCGACCCGTTACTTGCCCAAACCCCGTAATGACTCCATCTCCAAGGATCAGTTGTTGATCCAAATCGAAATCTTTGGACCGGTGAGTTACGAGTTTATCTATTTCTTGAAATGAGCCCGAATCCATTAATAAATTGACCCGTTCTCGGGCCGTTAGTTTTCCTTTTGCATGCTGCTGAGCGATCCTTTTAATCCCACCCCCTAATTCAGACCTTTCATTTTGGGCAATCAAATAAGCGTCTTTTTCTTTTTTTGTCCTCATACCATGTTTTCTTTGTTGATATAAAATAACGGCGTACTTTATTCACTCAAATATATCATGAAATCAATAACGAAAGCCTGATTTACCTAGAAGATCTGAAGGGATTATTATAAATGTATTAGGTCTTTATTGCGTAAAAGTTTAGATTCGCGAAGTCAGCATGAAACCTATGAATCTAGCTATTATTGACATGGGAACAAATACCTTTCACCTCTTATTGGTGAAGGTAGAAAATGAAACTTTTGAGATCTTTCATAAAGAAAAGATTGCTGTGAAAATTGGTGCCAACGGCATTAATCAAGGAATCATCGATGATGCAGCCATTGAACGCTGTATCCATACGTTGAAGTCCTTTAAAAAACAAATCGATACGGCCAATATTGATGATGTTTATGCGCTCGCTACCAGTGCCATTAGAAATGCTAAAAATCAGCAATTTCTTATCCAGAAAATCAAAGAAGAAGTAGGTATTGAACCCCGTGTCATTTCAGGGATGGAAGAAGCCTCTTATATCCATCATGGCGTATGCAAAGCACTGAATATAGGTGCCGATTTATGTTTGATTATGGATATCGGTGGTGGAAGTATTGAGTTCATTATTACTCAGGGGAATCAGCCTCTTTGGATGAAAAGCTTTGAAATAGGGGGCCAACGACTGATGGAAAAATTTCATGGAAATGACCCAATTACAACTTCTGAGATCTCAGCTATCGAAAACTATCTAGAGATAAATCTTCAACCTCTATTTGAGGCCTGTGAGTTATACGGCCCTAAAACGCTGATTGGATCATCAGGAACCTTTGATACTTTAAGTGAAATTTATCAAAAGAAAATAGATAAATATACCCAAGAACATGGGACGGAACTTCCCATTTCTCAAAACGGTATGATCCAAATCTTCCATGAAATTATCTCAAAAAACAAAGAAGAACGCCTGTTGATTCCTGGAATGATTGCGCTCAGGGTAGATATGATTGTAGTAGCCTCGATACTTATTCAGTTCATCCTCAAAAAAACGGGATTGAAAACTACTCGTATTTCCTCTTATGCGCTGAAAGAAGGAGTATTGCTCCAAACCATTACATCCCTTAAAATTCAAACGAAACCCGTCTCGAAAATATTAAAACATGACTAAATATTCTTTTGATCGGCTTCACCAGTTTGCTGTAAATTTATTCATAAAAATTGGCTGCCCTCATGACCAAGCCATTGAAGCAGCCAATGTACTATTAAGCGCTGATTTAAGAGGAGTAGATTCACACGGCGTAGCTAGATTGGTGGGCTACCTCCGGCTATATAAAAAAAATAGAATCAATCCGAAACCTCAACTCAGTGTAGTCCATGAGACACCTAGTACTGCTGTAGTCGATGGAGATGCTGGACTTGGACTTGTTGCGGGTCCTTACGCCATGCGGTTAGCGATAGAAAAAGCCAAAAATGTAGGAACAGGTTGGGTTGCCGTCAAAAACTCCAATCACTACGGTATTGCAGGCTATCATGCCATGATGGCATTGGAAGCAGATTGCATTGGTATCTCGATGACCAATGCAAGCCCTCTCGTAGCGCCTACCTACGCCAAAGAGCGCCTTTTAGGTACCAATCCTATCGCGGTAGCCGTTCCCGCTGGAGAAGAGCCCGCATTCGTCGCTGATATGGCCACTACAACAGCAGCCAATGGTAAACTTGAGATACTGCAAAGGAAAAATGAATCTGCTCCATTGGGTTGGTTACAAGATAAAGAGGGTCAACCCACCCAAGCAGCTCAAGGTATTGTTGAGGGCGGGGCCTTATTACCCCTGGGTGGAGATAGAGAACATGGATCTCACAAAGGATTCATATTGGGAAGTATTGTAGATATCTTATCCGCAGTGCTTTCTGGTGCAAATTACGGACCTTGGGTACCTCCTTTTGTTTCTTTTTTAGATCCTGATCCCAATCCCGTTGGAGAAGGAATTGGTCATTTTTTCGGTGCCCTAAGAATTGATGCCTTCAGACCTGCCTCCGAATTTAAAACCCACATGGACATATGGATTAAACGATTTAGGAATGCAGAAACTATAAATGAAACGAATAAAGTAATTATTCCTGGAGATCCGGAGCGCCAAATGGAGCAGTTGAGAAGAAAAGAGGGCATTCCCCTACTCGATACCGTAGTAAAAGATTTACAATCGCTCTCAGAGCAATATCAAGTCAAATTTTAAAAACCAAACCCAAAGCCTGCTTCTAAAATCCATGGACTTGAATAGGCTCCATTGGTCTCAGTGACATCGTATAGCAAGTCATATTGCCCAATCATATACAAGGAGGCAAACTTAGAGATAGGTACTACGTAGCCTAATCCCACCGGGAGGTTATAAAAACCTTCTCGTTTATCTATAAAGTCTACGGATAAATATTCTAATTTGGCTGATCCAAATATTTGTGGGGTAATACTGTACCTGGCAAAAATGTTGCCACCATAATTATTTATTTTTAGATCTGAGATTTTATCTCGCCAGAATTGATAATTTATACCTAAACCTGCCGACCAACGCTCGGTCAATTTGTAACCCGCATAGGGTGTCAAACTAAATGAGAAGACATTTTGATTAAAATCAAGACCAAAGCCCCCACCGAAATACATTTTATCAAAAATATTCTCTGATTGTGCTGAGACGATCTGAGACAGGGCCATCATTAAAATGCAGATCCAAATTTTCATGAAATAATAAACTCAGGATTTCATTTACCTACTCGTCTGCTGATTCTGGAACCATGACATATACATCTTCTCCTTCAGCCCTCATATAATACTTTTCTCTAGCAATTCGCTCTAACAAATCTTTGTTGCTAAATAACGCTTCGCGATCAGCCCTTACGGTCTCAATTTGTTTTTGATAATAGGATTGGGTCTGTTGTAAGTCTGCTTCTTTTTTTCTTAGAGACAGTTGGGTCAAAATATCATTTGAATCAAATACCATTAACCAAACTATGAAAAATACAGTTCCCAAAACATACATGTTTTTAAATATTGGGGGAATTTGCTCTATCAAACTTTTCATATTCAGGTTAAAGATAAAAAAAATGTATGGAAATACAGATGAGAAGTGTGTATTTCGTTGATCTTGAGATAAAATCAATGGGATACAATCTTAAAAAGAAAGGTTAACCCATCACCACACTACACAAAGAATATAAAAAGACCGGGTGCTACCCAGTCTTTTTTCTTGATCAAAATTGCGCTTATTTTTTAGCTGGATAAACCGCAGAGTCATCTAGTTCCTCTTCAATCCTCAAAAGTTGGTTATACTTCGCCATTCTGTCCGAACGAGATAAAGATCCCGTCTTGATTTGACCTGTATTCAATGCCACTGCAATATCGGCAATCGTATTATCCTCAGTCTCACCTGAACGGTGCGACACAATCGCTGTCCATCCGGCCTTGTGCGCCATTTCAATAGCAGCAAAAGTCTCAGAAAGTGTCCCAATTTGGTTCACTTTAATCAGAATAGAGTTACCACATTTTTCGTCAATGGCACGTTGTAGGTAATCCACATTGGTTACCAAAAGGTCATCCCCTACCAATTGGCACCGGTCACCGATGGCTTCGGTTAATATTCTCCACCCTTCCCAATCATTTTCATCCATACCATCTTCAATACTATCAATTGGGTATTTATCGATCAATGAGGCCAAATAGGTGACCTGTTCAGCACTTGTTCTGACCTTACCACTGTCTCCTTCGAATTTGGCATAATTATATTTCCCCTCTTCATAAAATTCTGAAGCTGCACAATCCATGGCAATGGTAATTTCCTCACCCGCTTTGTATCCAGCCGCATCAATGGCCTTAAGTACACTGTCTAGGGCTTCTTCAGTACCCCCCACAAAACTCGGCGCAAATCCGCCCTCGTCACCTACGGCAGTACTTAAGCCTTTGGATTTCAAAATACTTTTTAAGTGATGAAATATCTCAGCACCCATTCTCAAAGCTTCACTGAAAGTGGAAGCCCCAATGGGACGAATCATAAATTCTTGAAAAGCAATAGGGGCATCCGAATGAGATCCTCCATTGATAATATTCATCATAGGCACAGGTAAAAGGTGGGCATTTACGCCTCCTAAATACCTAAATAGAGGCTGACTAGACTCATCAGCAGCAGCTTTAGCAATAGCCAAAGAAACTCCTAAAATAGCGTTAGCGCCTAATTTGCTCTTATTAACGGTTCCATCTAAATCAATCATCGTTTGATCAATGATCTTTTGATCAAAAACTGAATATCCGAGAATCTCTGGGGCGATCAACTCATTTACATTTTGAACGGCTTTTAAAACTCCTTTACCCAAGTATTTACTCTTGTCACCATCTCTTAGTTCATGGGCCTCATGCTCACCTGTTGATGCCCCTGAAGGAACGGCTGCTCGACCCATGATACCACTTTCAGTGATCACATCTACCTCTACGGTTGGATTACCACGGGAATCTAATATTTGTCTAGCAAATACACTTTCTATAATACTCATGTTTTGTTGTTCTTTATTAATTGTATAAAATCATCAAATAAATAGGTCGAATCATGAGGACCAGGTGTTGACTCTGGATGATGCTGCACGGAGAAAGCACTACCATTGGTCAACCTCAAACCCTCAACAGATTCGTCATTTAAATTAATATGTGTCAATTCGGCTAAAGTAGAATTTTTTAAAGACTCCATATTCACAGAAAATCCATGATTTTGGGAGGTTATTTCACTTTTCCCAGTCATTAAATTTTTAACAGGTTGGTTGAGTCCCCGATGCCCATGATGCATCTTAAAAGTACTTATGCCTACGGATCTCGCCAGCAACTGATTTCCTAGGCAAATGCCAAATAAGGGCTTCTTCTCTGCTAATATTTCCTTAATAGTATCAACTGCATAGTCCATAACTTCCGGATCTCCTGGACCATTTGAAATAAAATAGCCATCGGCATCCCATGCCTGCATTTCTACAAAACTCGTTTTAGCAGGAAACACTTTTAAATGACAGTCCCTGGTTAAGAAGTTATCTAAAATAGATCTTTTGACACCTAGATCAAGCACACTTATTTTAAATCCTGGATTATCTACTCCCAATTCGTAAGCCTCATGAGTCGTCACTAGACTCGATAATTCCAAGGATTTCATGTCAGGAATTTTTTCTAATTCAGCTTGAAGACCCGAAATATCAAAAATTTCGGTACTGATTATGGCATTCATTGCTCCTTTATCCCTCACGTGTCGTACCAACATGCGCGTATCTAAATCTGAAATACCTACCGTATCATGTGAACTGAGGTAATCTTCCAGACCGCCAGAAGCGGAATAACGACTGTAATCATAAGTGAAATCATTTACTACTAAACCTTTAATTTTAGGCCTATCAGATTCATTTTCATCCATATGCACACCGTAATTCCCAATGTGAGCATTGGTGTTAATGACGATTTGACCATAATATGAGGGATCTGTATAAATCTCCTGATATCCCGTCATACCCGTATTAAAACAAATTTCACCTCCTGAAGTACCCTTTTTACCAATTGAAAGTCCTTCAAATAATGTCCCATCAGCTAAATAGAGCACGGCCTTTTCTCTTTTCATAGAAGTCATGATTCAAATAGAAAATTTAATACTAACTAATGACACAAAAATAACAGAAATGCTGACCTAAGCACAAAAAAAAAGGACTGAGAAACCTCAATCCTTTCATTATTTTTGAAAAATTTAATCTTTTTTCTCCTCCTCTTCACCAGAAGCCTCTGCCTTTGGCTCAGAAACATCATCAGTCTCGTCCTTTACCTCAGGTTCAGAAGCCACTACTTGTGCTTCCTCAACCACTGCAGTTTCAGATGATGGTGTTTTAGATTTACTCCTTCTTGATCGCTTAGCCTTTGGCTTTGCTTCTTCGAGCAATAATTCATTGTAGTCAACTAGCTCCATCACACACATTTCGGCATTATCACCTAATCTACTCCCCGTCTTTAAAATCCTAGTATATCCACCGGGTCGGTTGGCTACTTTTTCAGCAACATCACCAAATAGTTCAATAATGGATTCCTTGTCCTGCAAATATTCGAAAACGACCCTTCTTGAGTTTGTCGAATTCTCTTTGGCCTTAGTAATCAAAGGTTCGACGTACTTTCTCAAGGCCTTGGCCTTGGCCACTGTCGTATTTATCCTTTTGTATTTAATCAATGACGACGCCATGTTCGAGAGCATCGCTTTTCGGTGGGACGTTGTCCTGCCTAAATGATTGAATTTTTTTCCGTGTCTCATTCCTCTTCTAGTTTGTATTTAGCCAAGTCCATTCCAAAAGTTAGCCCTTTTTCAACCACCAATTGCTCTAATTCCGCTAGTGACTTCTTTCCGAAGTTTCTGAATTTCATCATTTCCGATATCTCAAGATTTACTAAATCTCCCAGAGAACGAACTTCAGCTGCCTTAAGACAATTATATGCTCGGACCGATAAATCAAGATCATTTAAGGATGTTTTCAAAAGCTTTCGCATGTGAAGCAATTCTTCATCCACTTGCTCAGGTTCTCCCTTTGTAGCCGTATCTAAAATCATACTCTGATCTGAGAACAACATAAAATGTTGGATCAAGATATTAGCCGCACCTTTCAATGCATTTTCCGGATGAATAGATCCGTCCGTTTCTATATCTAGAATGAGCTGTTCGTAATCCGTCTTTTGCTCAACACGTGTATTTTCAACACTGTACTTGACATTCTTTATAGGAGTGAAGATAGAGTCAATGGCAATGGCGCCAAAATTTTGTTCTTCCCCCTTATTTTCCTCTGCGGGCACATAGCCTCTTCCTTTTTCTACGGTCAACTCTAATTCAAATTTGGCCGAGCTGTCTAATTTACATACGATATGATCAGGATTCAAAACCTCATATGCAGCGGTTGACATTCCAATGTCAGCTCCAGTCAACTTTTCCTTTCCAGAAACCTTAACTGTGATTTTACCGTCATCAACACCTGCAACTTTTTTGAAGCGTACCATTTTAAGATTTAAAATGAGTTCGCTTACGTCTTCGACCATACCTTTGATGGTTGAGAACTCGTGGAGCACACCAGGTACTCTTATTTCGGTGATGGCATAGCCTTCCAAAGAGGATAATAATATTCTTCGAAGTGCGTTACCTACCGTAACACCGTAACCTTTTTCTAAGGGCTTAAATGTGAAAAGACCGTGAAAATCATCCGCCTTTTCCATTACCACCTTATCGGGCATTTGAAATGCTAAAATCGACATATCGTTATTTTTAACTTTTAGTAAATCAATTATTTTGAGTACAGCTCAACAATAAGCTGCTCCTTAATGTTTTCAGGTATCTCTTCTCTCTCAGGGAGATTTAAAAATTTACCCGAATAATCTGTACTGTTCCATTCCAACCAAGAAAATGTTTTCGTTGCTGTCGATGCGAGACTATTTGAAATCAATTCTAAAGATTTTGAACGTTCTCGGACTGATACGATGTCATTATTTCTCAAAGTATAAGATGGAATATTTACAATGCCACCGTTCACCATGATATGCTTGTGCAAAACCAATTGTCGGGCGGCTCTTCGCGTCGATGCGATACCTAGTCTATAAATAGTATTATCTAGTCTCGACTCGAGTAATTGAAGTAATATCTCTCCTGTGATTCCACTCTTTCGGGATGCCTTGTTGAAAACGTTAGCAAACTGCTTTTCGAGCAAACCATAAGTGTATTTCGCCTTCTGCTTTTCAGCAAGCTGTACTGCAAATTCAGAAAGCTTCTTTCTTCTTCCCTTTCCATGTTGACCCGGAGGGTATGCTTTATTCTGCAATGCCTTACTTGGACCAAAAATGGGTTCTCCAAATTTTCTTGCTATCTTGGACTTAGGGCCTCTGTATCTAGCCATATCTACTTAGTATTTAAGACTTAATTAAACTCTTCTTCTTTTCGGTGGCCTACATCCATTGTGAGGAAGTGGTGTCACATCTCTAATTGCAGTTACTTCAATTCCGGTATTTTGAATCGCTCTGATCGCAGATTCTCTACCAGCCCCTGGTCCTTTGACAAAAACCTCCACTTTTCTCAGACCCATTTCATGGGCTTTCTGAGCACAATCAGCTGCCGCTACCTGGCCTGCATAGGGCGTGTTCTTTTTTGAACCTCTAAAACCCATTTTTCCTGCGGACGCCCAAGCCACTACTTGCCCTTGCGTATTAGTTAAGGAAATAATAATGTTGTTAAAGGTTGCTTGAATGTGAGCTTCACCCACGGCTTCTACAACAACTACCCTTTTCTTCGCCTTATCTTTTCTTTTTTGTGCCATTACGCTATTTTACTTAACCGCTTTCTTCTTATTAGCTACTGTTTTACGCTTCCCTTTCCTGGTTCGCGCATTATTTTTGGTTCTTTGACCTCTCAGAGGTAAGCCTTTACGATGTCTAAGACCTCTATAACAGCCTATATCCATCAATCTTTTAATACTTAATTGTACCTCAGACTTGAGCACTCCTTCTACCTTGATGGTCTCTGTAATGATAGATCTGATCTTAACTTGATCCTCATCAGTCCAGTCTTTAACCTTTGTATTGACATCGACGCCGGCCTCTAATAAGATCTTTCTCGCTCTATTTATACCTATACCAAATATATATGTGAGTCCTATTTCACCTCTCTTTACATCTGGAATATCTACTCCTGCTATTCTGGCCATATTAACCTTGTCTTTGTTTAAACTTCGGGTTCTTTTTATTGATTACATAAAGCTTTCCTTTTCTTCGGATTACTTTGCAATCGACACTTCGCTTTTTTACTGATGCTCTAACTTTCATCTTAACTATTTATATCGATAAACGATTCTCCCTTTAGATAAATCGTATGGAGACATTTCCATCTTCACACGATCTCCTGGTAATATTTTAATATAAAACATTCTCATTTTTCCTGAAATGTGGGCAATCACTTCATGCCCATTCTCAAGTTCAACGCGAAACATAGCATTAGAGAGTGCTTCTACTATGGTCCCGTCTTGTTCTATGGATGCTTGCTTTGCCATTATGCTGCTCCTGTATTTTGAGATCTGCCTCTCACTCGACCTGACTTCATCATTCCTTCATAATGTCTCATCAATAAATAGCTTTCAATTTGCTGTAAGGTATCTAGAATAACACCCACCATAATGAGTAATGATGTACCTCCGTAAAACTGGGCAAAGCCTCTACTCACCCCACCCAAGATGGCAAAAGCAGGCAAAATGGCAATAATAGCCAAGAACACAGAACCCGGTAGCGTGATCCGCGACAAAACGCCATCAATAAATTCTGAGGTCTGCTTACCCGGCTTGATTCCAGGTATGAATCCTCCATTTCTTTTCATATCGTCTGATATTTGCGTCGGATTGATGGTAATAGCCGTGTAGAAAAAAGTAAACACAATGATCAAAATGGCAAACAACAAGCTATATTGCCAGGACTCAACCCTCGAGAATGTCGCGACTACCCATTGGGCTGTGTCACTGTTTTCGGCCCAGATCCCACCAATCATGGCAGGTAAAAACATTAAGGACTGTGCGAAAATGATCGGCATTACGCCCGAACTATTCACCTTCAAGGGTATATATTGACGCTGCCCTCCATACACTTTATTACCCACAACTTGCTTGGCATATTGCACCGGTATTCTTCTAATGGCCTGAACTAAAGCTACGGTTGCCATCACTACGAAGAATAAGGCCACCATCTCGATAAAAAAGAATAACATTTGACTCATTCCACGCGACATGGCTTCCGCTACAATACTTGCAGGAAATCTTGAAATAATACCGATCATAATAAGCATGGAAATACCATTACCTATACCTTTATCTGTAATTTTTTCTCCTAACCACATACAAAATACGGTACCTGCCGTTAACATAATCATAGAAGATATTCGGAAGAAAAAACCATTTAAAACAATGGCATCAGCAGATATAGTAGTTAAATAAGCTGCAGATTGAGCCATGCAAATGAATAAGGTCAAAACTCTGGTTATTTGACTAATTTTCTTTCGACCACTGTCCCCTTCCTTTTGTAATTTCTGAAAATAAGGAACGGCCACAGTGAGAAGTTGCAACACAATCGAGGCCGAAATATAAGGCATGATACCCAGACCAAAAATGGAAGCATTACTAAAAGCACCTCCTAAAAAAGTGTCCAGTAGACCAAATATACCTCCTGCATTGTCCACTAACTTAGATGGATCTATACCTGGTAAGGTAATAAAAGAACCTAATCTAAAAATAATAAGAAAACCGAGGGTGTTAAGTATTCTAGTTCGAAGTTCTTCGATTGAAAATATATTTGATATGGTACTGAAGAATTTTTTCATCAACCTATAACTGTTGCGGTTCCACCTGCTGCTTCAATCGCCTCTACTGCAGCCTTTGAAAACTTGTGAACTGTGACCGAAAGCTTCGTCTTTACTTCTCCTCTACTTAATATTTTAACTACATCTCTTTTACCAATTAGGCCATTTTTAATCAGCACCTCTACAGTAATTTCTTTGACTTTTTTGTCCGTCGCTAAAGCCTCAAGTGTATCCAAGTTAATCGCCTTAGAAACAATTTTATTGTTGTTCTTAAAACCAAACTTAGGAATTCTTCTTTGTAAAGGCATTTGACCCCCTTCGAATCCAATCTTGCGCGAATATCCTGCACGAGACTGAGCTCCATTATGCCCTTTGGTAGAAGTACCTCCCCTACCGGATCCTTGACCCCTACCAATAATTTTTCTCTTCTTGATAGATCCTGCTGCAGGTTTTAATGATTCTAATTTCATCTTAAGCTTCTTTTACGTCTACTAGGTGTCTCACTTTATTGATCATTCCAGCAATTTGTGGAGTTAACTCCTTTTCAACTGTCCTGTTGAGTTTACCAAGGCCGAGCGCTTGAATGGTCAGCACTTGCCTCTTTGGCCGTTTTATAGTACTTCGAATTTGGGTGACTAATACTTTATTCATGATCTAACCGTTAAAAACTTTATCTAATGTTACACCACGCTGCCTTGCGATAGTCAATGGATCTCTCATTTGAGCAAGGGCATCGAAAGTGGCTTTCACTACATTGTGGGGATTTGAAGATCCTTTAGACTTGGCTAAAACATCATGAACCCCCGCACTCTCAAGCACTGCACGCATCGCTCCACCAGCAATTACACCCGTACCTGCTGATGCCGGCTTTAATAACACAAACCCTCCACCAAATTTTCCAATGGCTTCATGAGGTACCGTACCTTTAAAGACAGGCACACGCACTAAATTTTTCTTAGCATCATCAATCCCTTTAGTTATGGCATCGGTAACCTCGTTGGCCTTTCCTAATCCATATCCAACGACTCCGTTTCCATCACCTACGACAACAATAGCTGAAAAGCTGAATCTACGACCTCCTTTGACCACTTTAGCCACTCGTTTTATAGCAACAACCTTCTCTTTAAGATCAATGTCGCTCGCCCGGACTATTTTAATATTTGATTGTGACATATTTTTTTAAAATTTTAAACCTCCCTCACGCGCTCCATCAGCCATCGCTTTCACTTGACCATGAAAAGAATAACCTCCACGATCAAATACGACAGATTCAATTCCACTAGATTTTGCCTTTTCAGCTAATTTCAAACCTACTTCTTTTGAAATCGCTACCGTTACATTTGAACCTCCAATTTCTTTCGATGAAGCAGCTACTAGAGTTTCACCCTTCTCATCGTTAATTAATTGTGCGTAGATCGCTCGGTTACTTCTGTACACTGACAACCGTGGTGCACCACTGGTACCCGAAATTTTACTTCGAATACCCTTCCTAATTCTAATTCTTCTTTTAACCTTTGATATAGCCATTTATCTACTTATTTAGCAGCTGTCTTACCAGCTTTTCTCCTAATCTCTTCACCAACAAATCGTATACCCTTGCCTTTATAAGGTTCAATTTTTCTAAGCGACCTAATTTTGGCAGCAACCTGTCCGAGTAATTGTTTGTCATTACTATCGAGACTAATAATAGGATTTTTCCCTTTAGCCGTTTCGGCTAGTATCTTGACTTCTGCTGGGATAGCGAGAAAAATATTATGAGAGTAACCCAAATTCAATTCTAAAACATTCCCTTGAACAGCTGCTTTGTAACCAACTCCAACCAATTCAAGTTTACAGCTGTAGCCCTCGGTGACTCCCGTTACCATATTACTGATCAAAGACCTATACAAACCATGTAATGCTTTATGTCTTTTCTGCTCTGTGGGTCTTTGTACCGTCAAGATACCTTCCTCAACTAAGGCCGTAATCTCACTGCCTATGTCTTGTGACAATTGACCCTTTGGTCCATTTACCTTAATCTCACCACCCTCGACAGTTATCTCAACTCCTGAAGGTATCATTATTGGGGCTTTTCCTATTCTCGACATATTAAAATATTAATAAACGTAACAAAGTATTTCACCACCTATATTTTCCGTTCTGGCCTTCTTATCAGTAATTATACCTTTTGATGTGCTAATCACAGCTATTCCCAAACCATTCAGGACACGAGGCAGCTCACCCGCACCCTTGTATTTCCTTAATCCTGGCTTACTTACTCGCTCAAGATTTGTTATCGCCGAACGCTTGGTCTCAGGATTGTATTTAAGTGCAATTTTGATTACAGACCCTGGGCCTTCTTTATCAAATTTGAAATTAGCAATATATCCTTGATCATGTAGAAGTTTGGTTATTTCTTTTTTCATGCGAGAGGTAGGAATCTCTACAATTCTATGATTCGCGCCAATGGCATTTCGAATTCTAGTTAAATAATCTGCTATGGGGTCTGTTACCATAAATATTTTTGATTTTGTCTCCTTGAAAAGGGACGCAAAGTTAATTATTGTTTTCTATTTAGAAAATATTTTGCACTTAAAATTACCAACTCGCTTTGGTTATGCCTGGTATTTTTCCGTCTGATGCCATTTCTCTGAAAGTTACCCTTGATAAACCGAATTTTCTCATGTATCCCTTAGGTCTACCTGTCAACTTACACCTATTGTGTAATCTAACCGCTGAAGAATTCTTAGGTAGCTTATCTAAACCTACATAATCACCAGCTGCTTTCAATGCTTTCCTCTTTTCAGCAAATTTAGCGACCAAACGCTCTCTTTTTCTTTCTCTTGCTTTTAATGATTCTTTTGCCATTATCTAATTAATTTTTGCCCTTAGAAAAGGGCATACCAAATGCTTTAAGCAATGCTAAACTTTCTTCGTCGGTTTTAGCCGTTGTCACGAATGTAATATCCATTCCTGCTATCTTGTTAATTTTGTCAATGCTGATCTCCGGAAAGATGATTTGTTCCTGAACACCTAACGAATAATTACCTCGCCCATCAAAGCCTCTTGCTTTCACCCCTTTGAAATCCCTCACTCGAGGAAGTGCAACGGTTAATAATCTATCAAGGAATTCATACATACGATCCCCTCGAAGTGTGACCTTTGCACCAATAGGCATTCCCTCTCTCAACTTGAAATTGGACACTGACTTTTTAGCAATAGTAGCAACCGCTAGTTGCCCCGTAACCGTAGTTAACTCGGACACACCGACATCTACTAATTTTTTATCGGAAACAGCATCGCCAATACCTCTATTTATGGCAATTTTTACCACCTTCGGTACTTGCATTACCGACTTATATTGAAATTTCTCCTTTAATAAAGGAATGATTTCTGATATGTATTTATCTTTTAGTCTTGGGATTGCCATCTTAAATAAATTCTCCTGATTTTTTTGAATAACGCTGATTTTTACCTTCAGCATTCAATTTTCTTCCAATTCTGGTCGCCTCACCCGATGCCGGATCAACCAGCATCAAATTACTGATGTGCATCGCTGCTTCAGTATTGATCAGTCCACCTTCGGGTTTGTCAGCTGAAGGCTTAACATGTTTAGTGACCATATTCACTCCCTCAACAATAGCTCTGTACTTACTGGTTATTACTTCAAGTACTTTACCTGTTTTACCGTTGTCATTTCCTGTAAGGATCTTAACGGTATCACCCTTTTTTATATGTATTTTTTTTATATCAGCCATGATTATAATACTTCTGGTGCCAATGAAACGATTTTCATGAATTGCTTTTCGCGCAGTTCTCGTGCTACTGGGCCAAATATTCTTGTGCCCTTGGGTTCATTGTTTTCGTTTAGCAAGACCGCTGCATTATCTTCAAATCGCACGTAGGAACCATCTTTTCTTCGAATCTCTTTCTTGGTTCGAACTACAACCGCTTTCGAAACCGTTCCTTTCTTTACAGAGCTCGAAGAAATCGCTGATTTAATCGAAACTACTATCATATCGCCGATGTAGGCATATCTCTTTTTAGTACCTCCCAGAACACGAATACATAGCACCTCTTTGGCCCCGCTGTTATCTGCTACTTTAAGCCTTGATTCTTGTTGTACCATATTATTTTGCTCTTTTTACTATTTCTACTAAACGCCATCGCTTACTCTTGCTGAGCGGACGGGTCTCCATAATTTTGACCGTATCCCCAACATGACAATCATTTTGCTCGTCATGGGCCGTAAGTTTAGTCGTCTTTTGCACAAACTTCCCATACATAGGATGTTTTACCTTTCTAACAACAGCTACCGTGATGCTCTTCTGCATCTTGTCACCTATCACTAGGCCTACTCTTTCCTTTCTAAGATTTCTTTCCATAAACCCTTTATTTAACAAGCTGCTTTGCCCGCACCTCAGTTTCTAACCTTGCAATTAATTTACGCGCTGCTCTAATCTTCATAGGATTTTCAATGGGCGTGATGGCGTGAGAAAATGTTAATTTACTGTAAGCCTCTTTTTCAATGGCAAGTTTATTTGCCAACTCATCTATATTTAGACCTCTTAACTCAGAATTTTTCATGCTCGATAATCCCTCTTTACTACAAATCTTGAACTAATTGGCAACTTTTGAGCTGCCAAACTTAATGCCTCTTTTGCTAAATCAACGCTTACTCCAGCAGCCTCAAACAAAATGGTCCCAGGCTTCACACATGCCACCCAATACTCTGGGGCACCCTTACCTTTTCCCATCCTTACTTCAGCCGGCTTTTTGGTCACTGGCTTATCTGGAAAAATTCTAATCCACACTTGCCCTTCTCGCTTCATGGCACGCGTCATGGCAATACGAGCCGCTTCAATCTGACGACTGGTCAACCATCCTGGCTCTAAAGACTTAATTCCGAAGGTCCCAAACGATAACAAATGTCCTCGTTGTGCCAATCCTTTAACTCTTCCTTTCTGTCTTTTTCTAAACTTTGTTCGCTTAGGCTGTAACATCTTTAAATATCTTTAAAATTATCTTCTTTTCCTCCTTGGCCCATCTGGCCTCGGTCTTCCACCGGTATTACCTCCACCGGCATTATTTGCAACACCAATATTTGGTGAAAGGTCTCTTTTACCAAAAACTAACCCTTTAAAAATCCATACTTTGATACCGATTTTACCATACACTGTTTGAGCCTCAGAAACCGCATAATCAATATCTGCCCTTAATGTGTGCAACGGAATAGCTCCTTCTTTATACTGTTCAGTACGTGCCATCTCAGCACCACCTAATCGACCCGCACATTTTATCTTAATTCCCAAAGCACCTACACGCATGGCTGAAGCTATAGCCTGCTTCATTGCTCTTCTGTAAGAAATTCTCGCCTTCAATTGCTGAGCAATGGACTCTCCAACCAGTACAGCATCCAACTCAGGTCTTTTAATTTCAAAGATATTAATCTGAAGTTCCTTACCGGTAATCTTTTTTAGCTCTTCTTTCAGCTTATCAACCTCTGAGCCGCCTTTACCAATTACAACACCCGGACGAGCGGTATGAATCGTGAGCGTTATTCTTTTTAAAGTCCTCTCAATGACTACTTTGGAGATCCCTCCTTTTGTAATTCTCGCTAGAAGATACTTTCGAATCTTATGGTCTTCAACAATATTATCCGCGAAAGATTTTCCGCCATACCAATTTGAATCCCATCCTTTAATGATACCAAGTCTTAAACTTATTGGGTTTACCTTTTGTCCCATCGATTAATCTTTTTTCATTTCATTATCATTTTCAACTTTTGCATTACGGTCATCTACTGTAACAGCGAGATGATGAGAACGCTTTCTTATCCTGTGCGCCCTACCTTGAGGTGCTGTACGTAATCTTTTAAGCATCCGAGCACTGTCTACATATATTTCTTTCACATAAAGATCAGCCTCTTCAATATTGACCTCCTCATTCTTTAACTGCCAATTGGCAATAGCGGATAACAATACTTTTTCCAAAATACTCGAAGCAAACTTGGCGTCAAATTTCAATAGATTTAAAGCTACACTTACGCGTTGGCCCCTGATCATGTCCGCTACTAACCTCATTTTACGTGGGGCAGATGGGAAATTCCGTAAGGAGGCCGCCACTGCACCTTGCTGACCAGAGACTGCTTTTTTAGCTTCCTTCTGAGTTTCTTTTTCGAGTCTGATTCTTACAGACTTTTTGATTTTTTTGTTTTCTTTCGCCTCCATTATCTTTTCTTATCCTTTTTAGCGATGTGACCCCTGAAGTTTCGAGTGGGAGAGAACTCACCTAACTTGTGCCCTACCATATTTTCGGTGACCATAATAGGAATGAACTTGTTACCATTGTGGACAGCAAAGGTGTGCCCTACAAAATCTGGTGAAATCATTGATCTTCTTGACCATGTTTTGATAACATTTTTCTTACCGCTATTATTAAGCGTATCCACCTTTTTTTCAAGGCGAAAGTCTATATAGGGTCCTTTTTTTAGTGATCTAGCCATTATTTTCTCTTAGTTACGATCATTTTGTCTGAATATTTATTTGGCTTTCTGGTCTTTTGCCCTTTAGCATAAATACCATTTCTTGAACGAGGATGCCCGCCTGAAGACTTTCCTTCTCCTCCACCCATGGGGTGATCTACAGGATTCATCGCTACACCTCTCACTCTTGGTCTTCTTCCCAACCATCTGTTTCTTCCAGCCTTACCTAATCGCACATTCATGTGATCACTATTAGACACCGTTCCAATAGTAGCATAGCAGGTTGCTAATACAAGTCTCATTTCTCCTGAAGGCAATTTCAGAGTTACATACTTGCCTTCCTTCGCTACTAGCTGAGCGTAAGAACCTGCACTTCTAGCCATTGCTCCACCTTTTCCAGGCTTTAACTCTATATTATGTATAATGGTACCTAGAGGTACTTCTGATAAGGGTAAGGCATTTCCAACTTCTGGAGCCACGCCAGGCCCACTCAACAATACGGTATCAACTTCAAGACCATTTGGAGCAATAATATATCTCTTTTCTCCATCTGCATAGAATAATAACGCTATGCGCGCCGTCCTGTTCGGATCGTATTCGATCGATTTGACCGTAGCTGGAATGTCAAACTTATCTCTTTTAAAATCAACATCTCTTAATCTCTTTTTATGACCCCCTCCTACATTCCGAACGGTCATCTTTCCAGTATTATTTCTTCCTCCAGATCTTTTTACAGATGAGATTAAAGACTTTTCAGGTTTATCAGCCGTTATCTTATCGAAAACAGGTGCAATCCTAAATCTTTGTCCTGGAGTGGTTGGTTTGAGTTTTCTAATTGCCATCTCTTAGTAATTAAATTCCACTATAAAAATCAATAATATCTCCATCAGCAACCTTGACAATGGCTTTTTTGTAAGTCTTAGACTTACCTTTGATGACCCCTGCCTTAGTAGATCTAGACTTAGACTTACCGGGCTGTAACATGGTATTTACGAATTCTACCGTAACACCATATTTCTTTTCAACTTCTTGCCTAATCTGCACCTTATTGGCACTTCTCTCTACAACAAAGCCATACTTCCCATTCTCGTTCATTGCAGAGAATTTTTCCGTTACAAGGGGTTTAATAAGTATACTCATCAGTTCAATCTATTTTCTATTGTATCAATGGCACTCTCAAATAATACGATGCAGTCAGCGTTCACAAGCTCATAAGTAGACAACTCATTAGCACTGATTACCTTAGCATTAGGAATATTCCTAGCAGAAACCACTGCATTGTCATTCACATCACCGGTAATGAACAATGCCTTATCAATCTCCAACTTCAGACTTTTAAGAATTGACTTAAATACTTTGGTCTTGGGTACATCAATGGCTTGATCCTCCATCACTCTAATCTTTTTCTCTGCTGCTTTGGCAGACAACGCCGAACGCTTGGCTAATCTTTTGACTTTTTTGTTCAAATCAAAACCGTAATCTCTTGGGACTGGGCCAAATATGGTACCTCCTCCTCTGAGTAAACCTGACTTGATACTACCTGCCCGAGCTGTGCCTGTTCCTTTTTGTTTTTTTATCTTCCTAGTAGAACCCGTGACATCCGCTTTCCCTTTGGTTTTGTGAGTGCCCTGTCGTTGATTGGCTAAATATTGCTTCACTTCCAAATAAACCGCATGCTCATTGGGCTCAATCTTGTAAATTCCGTTGGACAATTCAATCTTTCGACCGGTATCCTCACCCTTATTATTTATAACTTCTATTTTCATGACTTATTTTTCTAAAATCACATAAGAATTTTTTGCTCCAGGAATTGAGCCACTTATTAATATAAGATTTTTTTCTGGGTAAATTTTCATCACCTTGAGATTAAGAATTTTCTTGCGGCCGCCCCCCATTCTACCAGCCATTCTCATACCCTTAAATACTCGCGACGGAAAAGAAGCCGCTCCAATAGAGCCCGGCGCTCTCAATCTATTGTGCTGACCATGTGTTGCTTGGCCTACACCTGCGAAATTATGTCTTTTAACAACCCCTTGAAACCCTTTTCCTTTGGTGGTTCCCACTGCATCAACAAAATCATTTACTTGAAAAACATCAGCGATGTTAATTTCTTTTCCTAAAACAACTTTGTCATCAAATTCACTTCTGAAATCTCTAAATTCGACTTGATATTTCTTAGGTACAGACCCTGCCTTAGCATAGTGCCCCTTTTCAGCTTTTGATGTATTTTTTTCTTTTTTATCATCATAGGCAAGTTGAACCGCTCGGTATCCATCGGAATCCTCATTTTTCACTTGCGTAACGACGCAAGGACCGGCCTCAATCAATGTACATGCAATACTTTTGCCTGCCTCATTGTATATATTGGTCATCCCTACTTTTTTACCTATTAATCCAGGCATTTTTTGAGTTTATTAATTGTTTAATGTTTTTTACTTCCTTGGTTTCCTCCAAAAGGAGTGCAAAGATAATAATTCTGTCTAATGAACCAATGATTAACTGATATTAAAAGACAAAAAAAGAACCAACTCAAAAATGTGCTGGCTCTTCATGATTTTTAAAGTAAATCAGACTTTAATTTCGACATCAACCCCACTAGGTAATTCTAGTTTCATCAATGCATCCACAGTTTTGGCACTATTGGAATAGATGTCTACCAATCGCTTGTAGGTACACAACTGAAACTGCTCTCTTGATTTTTTATTAACGTGAGGTGACCTGAGTACTGTGAACTTTTCTTTTACAGTAGGCAAAGGTATGGGGCCACTAACAATAGCCCCAGTCGTCTTCACAGCGCGTACTATTTTCTCAGATGACTTATCTACCAAGTTGTGATCGTACGATCTTAATTTAATTCTAATTTTTTGATTCATAATCTATTCCGAAAACTGATTAACCTTTAACTTCTGAAATTACCGTCTCTGCTATACTGTTAGGGACACTGTCATAATGCGAAAATGTAAGATTCGCGGTTGCCCTTCCTGATGTGATCGTTCTTAAGTCAGTCACATAACCGAAAAGGGCCGAAAGCGGTACATCGGCTTTAATGACTTGAGAGACTCCGCGGCTATCCATACCTTTCATAATTCCACGTCGTTTATTCAAATCCCCCGTAACTGATCCCGTATACTCATCAGGTGTAATTACCTCAACCGACATCACGGGCTCTAATAGGACAGGGCTCGCTTTCTTAGCTGCTGCTTTAA
Source organism: Flammeovirgaceae bacterium UBA4465 (assembly GCA_905182655.1). Taxonomy (GTDB): domain Bacteria; phylum Bacteroidota; class Bacteroidia; order Cytophagales; family Cyclobacteriaceae; genus UBA4465. The sequence goes on along the minus strand of CAJJCN010000048.1, from coordinate 10,099 downwards.
ATCCCATCCGTGCTGCCAATTCAAAGGAAAGTGAATCTGAATCAACATCATGAAAAGATCCATGATAGAGTCTCACTTTCATACTGTCCAAAGGATATCCCGCGAGGGGTCCGTTGACCATAGCCTGTTTAAATCCCTTTTCGATAGCAGGTATAAACTCCTTCGGAATTATTCCCCCCTTAATGGCGTTGACAAACTGTAAACCTGTCTCTTTATAATCCTCATCTACAGGACTTAAATCAAATACGATATCGGCAAATTTACCTCTACCACCAGATTGCTTTTTGTAAACTTCTTTGTGCTCTACTTTAGTTCTTATGGCTTCTTTATATGCTACCTGTGGTGCTCCTTGATTAATTTCTACTTTGAACTCACGTCGTAATCGATCAATGATAATATCCAAATGGAGCTCGCCCATTCCTTTTAATATCGTCTGGCCCGTTTCATGGTTAGTCTCAACCACTAAAGTTGGATCTTCTTCCACTAACTTGGCAATACTCATACCCAGCCTATCAACATCTGCTTGGGCCTTCGGCTCAATGGCATAACCAATCACTGGATCAGGGAAATCCATAGACTCTAAGACGATTTTATTTTTCTCATCGCACAAAGTATCCCCTGTTTTGATGTCCTTAAATCCAACAACGGCTCCTATGTCACCACAATGCAAAGTATCAATTTGATTTTGCTTGTTGGCATGCATTTGAAAGATTCTTGAAATCCGTTCCTTTTTTTCCGTTCGCGTATTGAAAACATACGACCCAGAGTTTAATGTCCCAGAATAAGATCTAATGAAACAGAGTCTACCGACAAATGGATCGGTAGCGATTTTGAAGGCCAATGCCGTAAAAGGATCTTCAACGGTAGGTAATCGTTTTGCTTCCTCTTCTGTATCTGGATTAATACCTACAATCTCATCTTTGTCTAAAGGAGAAGGTAATAGCTCCATTACATAGTCTAGCATCGTTTGAACACCTTTGTTCTTGAATGCAGATCCACACAACATCGGCACAAAAGCACGATCTATAGTTGCCGCTCTCAAAGCTGCGATAATTTCATCTTTGGAAATAGAATCCGGATCTTCGAAGTATTTCTCCATTAAGCCATCATCATACTCTGCTACCGACTCGACGAGCTTTTCACGATACTCTGCCACTTCCTCGACCATGTCTTCGGGTATGGCTATTTCTTCAAAAGTCATGCCTTGGTCTTCTTCATTCCAAACCATGGCCTTGTTTTCAACCAAATCAACAACCCCTCTAAAATTTTCTTCAGAACCTATAGGCAACTGCAGCGGAACTGCTTTGGTCCCTAACATTTCTTTGACTTGCTTGCAGACGTTGAGGAAATCTGATCCAGCTCGATCCATTTTATTAACAAAACCGATTCTAGCCACCTTATAATTATCAGCCAATCGCCAATTGGTTTCTGATTGGGGCTCGACGCCATCAACTGCACTAAAAAGGAAAACTAGACCGTCTAACACACGCAGTGATCGGTTTACTTCAACAGTAAAATCCACGTGACCGGGAGTATCAATAATATTTATGTGATAATCGTCTTCCTTATATTTCCAAAAGACAGTGGTAGCCGCTGAGGTAATCGTAATACCCCGCTCCTGCTCTTGCTCCATCCAATCCATCGTAGCCGCTCCATCGTGTACCTCTCCGATTTTGTGACTTGCACCTGTGTAATATAAAATTCGTTCCGTAGTCGTAGTTTTGCCCGCATCAATATGAGCAGCTATGCCAATATTCCGGGTAAACTTCAAATCTCTTTTTGCCATTAGACCTTAATTTAAAATCTGAAGTGAGAAAAAGCCTTATTTGCTTCTGCCATTCTGTGGGTATCATCTTTCTTCTTAACTGATGCACCTTCTCCTTTAGCAGCAGCTATGATTTCTCCTGCAAGACGTTCTTTCATTGTTTTTTCTCCTCTTAATCGAGAATACTTAATCATCCACTTGATGCCTAATGAAGTTTTTCTTTCGGGTCTTACCTCAATAGGTACTTGAAAGGTAGCTCCTCCAACTCTTCTGCTTTTTACTTCAACCGAAGGCATGACGGTCTGCAATGCCGATTTCCAGGTATCTATTCCGTTCTCACTTGTTTTTTCTTCTACTATCTTTATGGCATCATAAAAGATACCATAGGAAAGGCTCTTTTTACCGTCTACCATGAGGTAGTTCACAAACTTGGTCACCAGCGTATCTCCATAAATTGGATCTGGTAAGATGTATCGCTTCTTTGGCTTAGATTTTCTCATTTTTCTTACTTATTTTTTGACCTTCGGCCTTTTAGCACCATACTTTGATCTTCTTTGTAACCTTCCGCTTACCCCAGCGGTGTCTAATGCACCACGGACAATATGGTAACGAACTCCTGGGAGATCCTTAACCCTACCGCCACGAATCAACACAATCGAGTGTTCTTGCAAGTTGTGGCCTTCACCACCAATGTATGCATTTACTTCTCTGCCATTGGTTAATCGGACCCTAGCTACTTTTCTCATAGCTGAGTTTGGCTTTTTAGGCGTCGTCGTGTAGACACGTGTACATACTCCTCTTCGCTGGGGACATGAGTCCAATGCGGGAGACTTAGATTTGGAAGTTAACTTTTTTCTTCCTTTCCTTACTAACTGTTGTATAGTCGGCATTTATCCTATTTTTTTTCTAAAAGTCCTCAAATTTGGGAACGCAAAGATAGAGAGAAACATTCAATATCTCAATATGGTTTCCACATAAATAATCATGCCTCACCTACTGTCCCTCCAAAATTAATAGGGAACTTAGGTGACTGCTCATTCTTTTTTATCGCTCCAAAAGTCGTTTCATACTTTTGGATATTTTCTTCCAACGCATGTAAAAGTCTTTTTGCATGCTCTGGTGTAATCACAATGCGTGCCTTTACCTTCGCTTTCGGCACACCCGGCATCAGTCGGATATAATCGATAACGAACTCACTGCTCGAATGTGCAATCATAGCTAAATTGGCATATACCCCTTCAGCAATCTCTTCTGATAGCTCAATATTAAGATTTTTCTTATCTTCCTCTGGCTTATCCATTTTACGCTTCGGTTAAAGACTCTTCCTTAGGTTTAGAGAACTCTTCTCTCGCCAGTGTCATCTTGTCAAATTCCTCTTTATTGGCGACAAAATTTTCATGGAACCTTTTGATACCTGTTCCCGCAGGGATCAAATGACCTACAATCACATTTTCTTTCAATCCTTCAAGTCCATCTCGCTTACCTTTAATAGCTGCTTCACTCAAGACCTTAGTCGTCTCCTGGAAAGATGCCGCTGATATAAAGCTCCGCGTTCCTAATGAGGCTTGCGTAATTCCTTGAAGAATAGGTCTAGAAACTGCTGCTGATGCATTTCTTACCGTAATGATTTTAACATCTCTTCTTCTTAAGTTAGAGTTTTCATCCCGTAACGTTCGACTAGAAATAATTTGTCCCGCCTTAACGGTATCAGCACCCCCTGGATCAACAACCACTTTTTTGTCTAAAATCTCATCATTTTCTTCCATAAAACTCAACCTATCTACAGATTGATTCGTAAGGAAAGAGGTATCGCCCGCATCTATAATGATTACTTTTTGCATCATTTGGCGTACTATCGTTTCTATATGCTTATCATTGATTTGGACACCTTGCAATCTATAAACCTCTTGTATTTCATTCACCAAATACTCTTGGACTGCAGTGGGTCCTTGAATAGATAATATATCAGCGGGTGTAATAGAGCCATCAGACAAGGCCTCTCCTGCCTTAATAAAGTCATTATCTTGCACTAAGAAATGCTTCGATAATGGCACTAAATAACGCTTTTTGATACCATCTTTAGATTCAATAAACACTTCTCTATTTCCTCTCTTTATTCCTCCGTAAGTAACTACACCATCAATTTCTGTTACAACGGCTGGGTTCGAAGGGTTTCTTGCTTCAAACAGCTCCGTAACTCGTGGTAGACCTCCGGTAATATCTCTTGACTTACCAGTATTTCGAGGTATTTTAGCTAATACTTGGCCCGCCTTTATCGTAGCCTCTTCATCTACCGACAGGTGGGCGCCCACCGGGATATTGTATCCTTTCTCAGTATCTCCCGATTGAATAATAATGGCTGGATTTTTTGCTTTATCCTTGGTATCAATGATGACCTTTTCTCTGTGACCTGTTTGTTCATCTGACTCCTCTTTAAAGGTTACTCCTTCAATGATAGACTCAAAGGTTACCTTACCGTCAAACTCAGACATGATCACAGCATTGTAAGGATCCCAAAAACAGAGTTCATCTCCTTTACTGACCTTTTGACCCTTTTTAACTTTAAGTATTGCACCATATGGAACATGGTTGGTCATCAAGATTTTGGATTTTTTAGCATCCGTTATTTTTATTTCACCCGATCTACCCATAACCACTTGAATCGGATTTCCTTCATCATCGGTACTGTTAACCGTCCTTAATTCATCAAATTCAACTACTCCATCAAACTTAGAGATAACGGTGGCATCCACGGCAATGTTTGACGCTGTTCCTCCAACGTGAAAAGTTCTTAAGGTTAACTGCGTTCCAGGCTCACCAATAGATTGAGCAGCAATCACACCAACAGCCTCACCTAAATGAGACATTCTTCCCGCGGATAAGCTTCGACCGTAGCACTTAGAGCAAACTCCTCTTTTTGATTCACAGGTCAATACGGAACGTATTTCAACCTGATCAATATTTGTGGCTTCTATGGTCTCAGTAATTTCTTCGGTAATCTCATTGCCCGCTTCAAGAATCATTTCTTCCGAAATCGGATCGTAAATGTCATGTACGGATACACGACCCAATATTCGTTCTGATAATGACTCAACGATGTCTTCATTGTCCTTCAAGGACCTAACAACTAACCCTCTCAAAGTACCACAATCAGGCTCATTTACAACAACATCTTGTGCTACATCAACCAATCTTCTCGTTAGATATCCCGCATCTGCCGTTTTCAATGCGGTATCCGCCAAACCTTTTCGAGCACCATGCGTAGAAATGAAATATTCAAGTACATCTAAACCTTCCTTGAAGTTGGAAAGTATCGGATTTTCAATAATTCCACCGACAGAACCTGCTAGGTTTTTTTGAGGCTTGGCCATCAATCCTCTCATTCCTCCCAATTGTCTAATTTGCTCACGAGATCCCCTTGCACCGGAGTGCATCATCATATATATGGAATTGAAACCTTGATCGTCCTCCTCTAGTTGCTTCATTAGCGTTGAGGTCAATTGCGTATTGGTTCTTGTCCATATATCGATCACTTGGTTGTAGCGCTCGTTATCAGTAATCAGACCCATCAAATAATTGTTCCAGACAGCATCCACTTCTTTTTTCGCATCTGCTACCATTTGCGGTTTAGTTGCCGGGATATTGATGTCACCTAATCCCATGGAGAGACCGCCAGTATAGGCCATTTGGAAACCCAATGACTTGATATCATCTAAGAACACAGCGGTTGCTGCCATTCCTACAATTTTAAAGATCCTAGAAATAATGTTTTGAAGCTTCTTCTTAGTAAGCAACTCATCAATATAGCCTACCTCTTTGGGTACAAATTCATTGAAAAGCACCCTTCCTGCGACGGTATCTACTAACTTTTCTTCTAATCCTTCTCCAACCCTTACGTGGGCCCTTACTTTGATATGCGCATGCTTTGAAATTACACCCTCATTTAATGCAATGATCACTTCCTGAGAATTGTAGAAAATCATACCCTCACCTTTTACCACTTCTTCAGGGGTGCTTTTTCTACCTTTCGTCACATAGTAAAGGCCAAGAACCATGTCCTGAGATGGCACAGCTATCGGTGCTCCATTAGCTGGATTGAGAATATTATGCGAAGAAAGCATCAAAAGTGAGGCTTCTAAAATAGCCTCCTGCCCTAAAGGCACATGTACCGCCATTTGATCCCCATCAAAATCAGCATTGAATGCCGTACAAACCAATGGATGTAACTGTATGGCCTTACCCTCTATAAGTTTTGGCTGAAATGCCTGTATACCCAATCTGTGTAAAGTCGGCGCTCTATTTAAAAGAACTGGATGTCCTTTTAATACGTTTTCAAGTATATCCCAAACAACCGGGTCTTTTCTATCGACAATTTTCTTTGCTGATTTTACTGTTTTCACAATACCCCTTTCAATCAATTTTCGAATTACAAAGGGTTTGAAAAGCTCAGCAGCCATATTCTTAGGCAATCCACATTCGTGCATTTTTAATTCTGGTCCTACGACAATAACCGATCTACCAGAATAATCTACTCTTTTTCCTAATAAATTTTGACGAAAACGACCTTGCTTTCCCTTAAGCATGTCACTCAATGACTTCAGTGCGCGATTTCCATCTGAACGAACCGCATTCACCTTACGAGAATTATCAAACAAGGAATCTACTGCTTCTTGGAGCATTCGCTTTTCATTACGCAGAATTACTTCTGGCGCCTTGATATCGATTAACCTTTTGAGTCTATTGTTTCGGATAATTACTCGCCTATAAAGATCGTTAAGATCTGAAGTTGCAAAACGACCACCATCCAAAGGAACAAGTGGCCTTAATTCAGGCGGTATCACAGGAACCATTTTAATGATCATCCATTCCGGTCTGTTTTCGATCCTAGTTTTGGCTTCTCTAAAAGCCTCAACTACTTTGAGCCTCTTTAATGCTTCCGCCTTACGCTGCTGGGAAGTATCTGTGGCTGCTTGATGTCTCAATTGGTATGATAAATCGTCCAATTCGATACGAGAAAGCAACATCTCTAAAGCCTCAGCCCCCATTTTTGCAATAAACTTTTGCGGGTCATCATCAGGCAACAACTGGTTTTCTCTTGGTAACTTGTCAAGAATATCTAAATATTCATCTTCAGTTAAGAAATCAAGTTTATTAATTCCTTCTTCTTCTTTTACTCCAGGCTGAATAACTACATACCGCTCATAGTAAATGATAGTATCCAATTTTTTGGACGGCATTCCTAATAAATAGCCTATCTTGTTAGGCAATGATCTAAAATACCAAATATGTGCTACGGGTACGACCAATTCGATATGACCCATTCGCTCTCTTCTTACCTTCTTTTCGGTAACTTCGACCCCACATCTATCACATATAATCCCTTTATACCTTATTCTCTTATATTTTCCGCAATGGCATTCCCAATCCTTAACAGGACCAAAAATACGCTCGCAAAACAAACCTCCCATTTCTGGTTTGTAAGTCCTATAATTAATGGTTTCCGGCTGAGTTACTTCTCCATTAGATTCCTCTAAGATGGATTCGGGTGATGCCAGACTAATGGTCACCCTTGAAAAGTCAAGTGTCAGTTTTTTATTTTTTCTGAATGCCATAATTTATCTTTTCTAAACTTAAATAAGCGATAACTATTTAATCTAATGTAATTTCAAGAGCTAAACCTCTTAATTCATGAACCAACACATTGAATGATTCCGGTATGTTAGGCTTTACCATGTTTTCACCTTTAACAATGGCTTCATACGCCTTTGCTCTTCCGATCACATCATCCGACTTGATTGTAAGAATTTCCTGAAGTACGTGTGCCGCTCCAAAAGCCTCGAGCGCCCAAACTTCCATTTCTCCAAATCTTTGGCCTCCAAATTGAGCTTTACCGCCTAGAGGCTGTTGGGTAATCAATGAATACGGTCCGATCGATCGAGCATGCATTTTATCATCCACTAAATGACCTAATTTCAGCATGTATGCAATACCCACTGTAACGGGTTGATCAAACTTTTCGCCTGTCAATCCATCATAGAGATACGTTCTTCCAAAAGAGGGCAGCCCCGCTTCCTTCAGCTCATTTTGAACTTGCTCCTCAGTCGCTCCATCAAAAATAGGTGTCGCGTAAGTTCTATCTAACTTCTTTCCTGCCCAGGCCAAAACGGTTTCATATATTTGACCAATATTCATACGGGAAGGAACTCCTAAAGGATTCAAAACAATATCCATAGGAGTACCATCTTCCATGAATGGCATGTCCTCATCCCGAACAATTTTAGCCACAACACCCTTGTTACCATGGCGCCCAGCCATTTTATCCCCAACTTTGAGTTTACGCTTTTTGGCAAGGTAAACCTTGGCAAGCTTCATAATACCCGCAGGGAGTTCATCCCCAACCTCATGAGTGAATCTTTGTCGCTTAAACAAGCCTGTAAATTCATTCCTCTTTATGATGTAGCGTTTGATCAAACTGAAGATCAATTCATTGGTTTCCTCATCCTTAACCCATCCTTCATGAGCTAAATCACTCACGAGATTAGACTCTTCCGGAACAGAGTAGGTGCTTTCATCCCTGAATATGTTTTTGGCAGGAAATAAATTCTCTTCTATATTCTTTCTTGAGAATTTCGCTCCTTTAGACATTACGGGTTCACCAAACTTATGATTGATTCCCTGACAAGTCTTACCTTCTAGAAAAGTCGTAAGCTTATCCACCATTTGGTTTCTGACCTCGGTCAACTCCGCACTGTATTTCCCTTTGAGTATTTCTACCGCTTTTTTCGATCTTGCCCTGAGATCTTTATCCTTTTTTGGACGAGCAAATAACTTAGTCTCAATAACTACTCCCGTCAAGGAAGGTTTTGCCTTTAAAGAAGCATCTTTGACATCTCCTGCTTTATCTCCGAAAATAGCTCTTAACAATTTCTCTTCCGGTGTAGGATCCGACTCTCCCTTTGGAGTGATTTTACCAATCATGATATCCCCTTCAGTGATCTCTGCACCGATGCGTATGATACCATCTTCATCCAAATCCTTAACTGCCTCTTCACTCACGTTAGGAATTTCAGAAGTCAATTCTTCTAGTCCCCTTTTAGTATCTCTGACCTCGAGTTCGAACGAATCAATATGTATAGAAGTAAAAACATCTTCTCGGACCACTCGATCTGAAATAACGATTGCATCCTCGAAGTTATAACCTTGCCATGGCATGTAAGCTACCTGAAGGTTGCGGCCCAAGGCCAGCTCTCCTTGCTCAGTAGCAAAACCTTGACAAAGAGGTTGACCTTTTGACACCCTCTCGCCTTTGAGTACTATCGGCTTAAGATTGACTGAAGTATCTTGATTGGTTCTACGGAATTTTATCAGATCATACGTCGCGGTATCTGTATCGAAAGATAAGATTTTTTCATTCTCATCTTGATCGTACTTAACTGTGATCATCTTGGCATCTACGTACTTAACAATACCGTCAGCTTCAGCTAAAATCAAGGAACGTGAGTCCAGCGCAACCCTACTCTCCAAACCCGTACCCACAATCGGTGCTTCTGGAATGAGTAAAGGAACGGCTTGACGCTGCATGTTGGACCCCATCAATGCTCTGTTTGCATCATCGTGCTCAAGAAAAGGTATGAGTGAAGCCGCTACAGATACAATTTGATTTGGAGCCACGTCCATGTAGGTCAAGTCTTTCGGCTCAACTACAGGAAAATCACCTTCGAATCTTGCCTTTACTTTATCGTTTAAAAATTTACCATCATCGCTTAAAGGTGCATTTGCCTGTGCAATATTGAACGTATCCTCTTCCTCTGCAGTCAGGTACTTAACATTTCCAGACATGTCTACTTTACCCTTACCTACCTCTCTATAAGGTGTCTCGATAAAGCCCATCTGATTCACCTTTGCATGTACACACAATGAAGAGATCAAACCAATATTAGGCCCTTCAGGTGTCTCAATGGTACACAATCGGCCGTAGTGCGTGTAATGTACATCTCTAACCTCAAATCCAGCTCTTTCTCTTGAAAGGCCACCAGGTCCTAGTGCAGACATTCTTCTTTTGTGCGTAACCTCAGCGAGTGGATTCGTTTGATCCATAAACTGGGACAGTTGATTGGTACCGAAAAATGAATTAATCACCGAGGACAAGGTCCTGGCGTTAATCAAATCTACGGGTTTAAAGTCTTCATTATCACGAACATTCATCCGCTCTCTGATGGTTCTTGCCATCCTAGACAAACCCACTCCAAACTGTGCATAGAGTTGCTCACCAACGGTTCTTACCCTCCTATTACTTAAGTGATCAATATCATCAACAAGTGTCTTGCTATTGAT
>CAJJCN010000047.1 GCA_905182655.1 Flammeovirgaceae bacterium UBA4465 | reverse complement strand
AGGGGTTTAATGAAATGAAGCATTTCAGCCTAATCAAAGAAGAAGCTGAACCTACGTGTAAGCTTCCCCAAAAACTGCACAGTTTAAATAAATATTAATTTTAGACTGAAAATTATGAAGAAAAGTAAATTTAAACCTAGTCAGGTTTTAAGAGTTTTAACTGAATCCGATCAAGGAAACCAAGCCAAGGAATTATGTCGTAAACATGGTATTAGCTATGGAACTCGCATAACTCGAAGAAGAAATATGTCGGCATCGAGGCCCTGATGTAAAGCGATTAAAATCTATGGAAGAAGGAAATCAAAAGATGATTTATTAATGATTGATCTATAGTTATTTTAAAAAACAAAATAGATAAAATCTAAAGTAGCATCAGCATAAGCTATTATAAACAGGAAAAGTGTGAGGGTTATTCCTAGTTGCTTTCTTAAAGATAAATTAGTGAAATTATCCCCTTCGAAAAGCCTACCTAATTTTCGGTTAAATATTAAAAATAATGAAATGGTAATAATAAGTAGCTCCATATGAGAAGCTGAGAAATTATAGGGCGGAAGCAATAAACTATTAAAAAAACTAACAGCTTCATCGAAGCTAGCAGCTCTAAAAAACACCCATAGCAAACAAACAGAATGAAAAACAATTAACTGACGAATCATTTTTATCCACTTTTGCTCTCCTCCTATTTTATGTAAATTCCACCTCCTCTCAATAGCTAATAAAATTCCATGCCCCAATCCCCAAAACAGGAAGTTCCACCCAGCTCCATGCCATATACCAGCAATTGTCATTGTAATAATTAAATTAAAATAAATCCCATTTCTGCCTCTGCTGCCACCCAAAGGGATATATAAATAATCTCTAAACCATTCCGAAAGAGTAATGTGCCATCTTCTCCAGAAATCCTGAAAAGAAGTAGCCATATAAGGGAAATTAAAGTTATTGGGTAGATTTATACCATACATCAACCCTATTCCTACTGCCATTGTTGAGTAACCCCAAAAATCACTTAGTATCTGGAATGCAAAACCGTATAATGCCAACCAAGCTTTTAAGAACTCCATAGTTGCTGCATTCTCAAAGCCATACTGCACGAATTGAGAAAGTATATCAGCTACACAAACCTTTACAAACAAGCCTCCAATGAGTAAGAAAAAACCTTTTTGAAATCGCTTTAAATCAAAACTTGTTTTGGTATTAAGCTGAGGTAACAATTCATTAGCTCTAACTATAGGTCCAGCAATTAGCTGAGCATAATAACATTTAAAAACAGCAAAAGTCAATATCGATTTTTCATGTTTAACCTTTCCTAAATAAAGATCTATAAAATAGCCCAAAAACTGAAAAGTGTAAAATGAAATTCCCAGGGGAAGCCAATAGTTTGGCTTCGGAATCACTACTTCAAAATTAAAGAATACAAATAATGATTCAATAATTTCGAACAGAAAACCAGCGTATTTAAACCAAACTAAATTCAATAGGTTTAAACATATACCAACTATAAAAATCCATTTCAGCCTGTATTTATTTACTGCCCAACTCAAGAAGTAGTTGACTCCGATTAATCCAACTAACAATAATAACCCCGGCCAGTAGAACCAGCCATAAAACACAAAGGAAGAAAACAGCAAAAGAACTAATCTCAACCTTTGAGAGCTTATATTCCAAAATAATAGCAAGGATACCGCATGTAACAGAAGAAAGGTCAAACTATTAAATAACATTAATTCTGTTTTATTTTTAATGATCCTTTAATAACTCTCGCTAAAACAGTAGAAAATATAACTCTCCCCTCTTTATTTAAATGACTGTCTTTATCTCTGAAATTTGATTCTGGAATTAGTATATTTCCATAATTATAAATGGGCCGTTTACTAACGGTTGATATTTTCTGATAAAGATCCAAAACCTCTTTGGTGTTTTCCTTTTTATTTCGTTGATTAATGGTTGGAGGTATGACAAATAAAAGGTTCACGTTTTTTTCAAATGCCAAATCACTCATTCTACTAAAAGCATCCAAAATCCTATCTCCTTTAGTTACTTCTTCTTCAGTTGGATAAATTAATACTGGCTGCCATTTATTTAACCTCTCTTCACTCAAGTCAAATTTATCCTCACTAAGTAGATCTGGAATAATATTCTTTCGAAATAATTCAGATCCTTCGAAGTGACTTGCTCCTACTATTGCTGGCACATATATTAAATGCTCTAATCTAAACGACTTCCGGTATTCCGATATTCTTAAATTAGAAGATAATGTTTGTTGTAATTTATCTTCAAAATCTCTTGGTTCAGCTTCAGAATTAAATCCCAATGTACCTTCTCTTAATTGAGGTAATGAAATCTCTATAATTACTGTAACTAACCCAGGTTTAACAACAGTATTATTAAAGAAATACTCCAACCTATTCATATTTGTTCCAGTAGTAGCTCCATTAAAAGCAGACCACCTAACATTCTCGGTTTTATTAAATACTTCGGAAACAATTTTTGGAGAAATCCCATCTTTAAATCTAGAGCTTCCAATGAAAAGTATTTCAGTTGGATTTCTAAATTTAAACATAGCCGATTTCAATCGGATACGATCTGTTAAGTTTGAAAATATAAATGAAGAGGGTATTAAGAATACTTCAAAAACAATTAGTGTAATTGCCAGATAAGAGAAATATAGAGCAGGCTTAATCCTCTTTTTTAATTTATTCTTTGCCAATTTACTCATTTTCACAAATATCTGTGAAATTATACTGGAATCAAAAGAGATAAATTTTTTAGTAGAGAATGAGTCCGTGCTTGATAAATATTACCCTGTAAAAATAACCTTATCCGATGACGATCATAAAACGAGGATTTGATAAAAAACAAGACTAGATCTCCTGATTCATAAAGAATTTAAGCTCATGGCTAGGGAAGAAACCTTAGAATTAAGGACCTAAATATGAATGCTTTAACCGATTACATAACAACAAAACCCATCCAAAAACAATGAAAAACATAAATAAACGAAGTGTGAAAAAAGACATAACTCCCCAAAAAAATATCTTGTAGTGTAGAAGATAATATCATCGAATGACCAAGGTAAAAAAAAGTACTAGACCAACTTGTTACAATACCTCTTGAAGTGACCGTAAATAGACATCAATTCTATTATGTTGAATGTCGAAAAAGGGAGTTAAAAAGTCCCAAGAAAAAACGTTCATTCCCGCAGGCTAAAAAAGATACTAAAAACATCAATGCCATCATCGACACGACCAAGCATCTCAAAATAGAAAGAGTTCATCATTACTTACCACTGACTTGTTTTATTAAAAATCAATTGAATTTAGTTCACATCTTCGGCCGACATCAAATAAGAAAAGAGATCAATGATTTCATTTTCTGACAGATGATCAAGTAACCCCTCTGGCATCATAGAAAGCTCAGAAACATCTCTAGACTGAATACTTGATTGACTAATGACTACGGGTTCATGACCAATTACCCGAAGGGTGAGATTGCTCGTGTTTTCATTGATCACATTGCCCAAATACGTTCGGCCATCTGTCGTTGTCAAGGTCACGAGCTTGTAATCATCTTGAACCACACCACTTGGATCCATGATATTACTGAGCAAATAAGCGACATCAGTGCGGTTGGCCCCGGTCAATTCAGGTCCAATATTACCTCCATTGCCATACAAATTATGACAAGAGGCACACAGAGTTTGAAATCCTTGCTTGCCTTTCAGGAGGTCTCCCGATGTCATTCGCTCGGTGGTTAACCATTCTTTGTAATACTCAATGGCGCGTAAATTCTCCGAGTTTTCTTTCTGCAAGGGTCCCCAAATTTCTAAAAAGCCGCTACCTACCACACGCCTTAACTGTCGGGCGGTATATGAAGGGATATCACGCTTTGGGATTTCCTCACTTTTAATGGCCTCTGCCAACATCCAGCCCGAATAAGACCGAGCGGCCAATGTTTGAATGGTTTCTTGTCGCTCCAATACGTCGTATGAAGGGTATGCATCTAATATAAGCTGAGCTAAATATCGGCCCGAAGCCTCCTCAAAGGAAGCAATCGCTTGAATCGCGGCGATTCTTAAGGCAGGTACCTCTAATAATTTTGGAATTTTTTTAGCTAATTGAAGTTCTTGATTCGCTGCTAATTTTTTGATTGCGGTGATCCGTTGATCCTCGTCAATATCCTCACGGTCCAACTGCTTTAAAAAAAATTGATTGGCTTCCAGATCTCCAAATTTCTGGGATATGTTCAATGCAATTTCCGATAATTCAGGATCATTTTGAAGGGATGCATACAGCGATTCCCAATTATTGGGTGCTGTCATATTGGTTTGTCCTTCCAAACCATCATACGTCCCCTGCAATAATGACCGTCTTGCCGAGCCTATTTTTTTCAAACCATCAAAAAGTATTTCAAGTGATCCCGCATCCACCAGTCTTCGTGCGATATGGTTGCTAATGAGCCCGATTTTACTTTCATAAGCCAAGTCAAGGGCTTGTTGGGGATGCGCTGCAATCAAGGGCTCTAGGGCAAACCAGATCATCTTGGGGATATTGTGATCTTGTTCATCTTTTTGATTCGTTATAAGCCCTGCGGCTAGCTTCCACCTTTGGCTGGGTTCAATTCTTTGCATGGCTGCTGCCAAATATAACCGCACCACAGCTGATGGATCATTGGTCATCTTGATCAGTCGCGTGACCACTCCTGAACTGGGTGATTCTTCACATAGAAATTGAATAGCCCACGCCCTGACATATTCATCCGAATCCTCAAGGGCTGCCATTAGATTATGTTCTGTAGCCGCACCCACAATCGATTGGGTCCAAAATGCTCTCAACCGATGATTCGCG
>CAJJCN010000046.1 GCA_905182655.1 Flammeovirgaceae bacterium UBA4465 | reverse complement strand
AATGATATAATAGTTGAATACTTAGCTAAAAGCATAAAAAAAGGAGCTTATATAAAAGTAATTCTTTATCTTGAAACGCATAGATGAGTCTTAAAATATTTGGTTTTATTATTAAGTTTCTCAAGGCTTTAAGCGAATTAAAATTTAATTTAACATTAACTTTCCGATCATTTTTTTTAATCTCAGAAAAATATGAAACCCACTGATAATGAAAATGCAGTAAGTCATACTTCTATTTTTCAAAAGCAATTGCTTCATAAGAAAATAGTTGCTCAATCCACGTTAAAACAGCGTAAGGCAAAACTAAAAAAATTACTTAAGGCCATTGAGGTTACTTATAGAAAGGAAATTCAAAAAGCTTTATTTGATGATTTTGGTAAAAGTCCTGCTGAGGTTGATTTGAGTGAGATTTATGCGGTTACTGGTGAAATCAAATATGCCCTTGGTAATTTAAAATATTGGATGCAAGATCAGCAGGTGTCTACTAAACTCGCTTTTATGGGCTCTTCTTCCAAAATTAAATATGAACCCAAGGGCAACGTATTGATCATTGCCCCATGGAATTTCCCAATAAATTTGAGTATTTGCCCACTGATTTCCGCCATCGCCGCAGGCAATACGGTTATACTGAAGCCCTCTGAGCATACGGTGCATGCATCGGCATTGATTAAGCGTATGTTGAATGATCTTTTTGAGGAGGCAGAGGTGGCGGTTATAGAAGGGGGTATCGATGTGAGTACGGATTTACTGAAACTCCCATTTAATCATATCTTTTTTACGGGATCACCTGAAATAGGTAAAATAGTGATGCGTGCTGCCGCCGAAAATTTAGCTTCGCTCACTTTAGAGCTGGGTGGAAAATCACCTACTATCGTGGATGAAACAGCAGATGTAGCCGCAGCGGCTAAAAGAATCATGTGGGGTAAGTTTTTGAATGCGGGACAAATATGCATAGCCCCAGACTATGTCAGCGTACATAGCAGTCAGGTAAATGCGTTCATTGCTGCTTCAAAAAAAACATTATTTGATTTCTTTGGTGATGATACAGCCACCTCTCTAGATTATACGAAAATTGTAAATGACCAACATCATCTACGGTTGAATAGCTACCTTGAAGATGCCAAAAGTAAAGGAGCAAAAATCGTACATGGGGGGGCTTCTGATCTGACCACCCATAGTTTCGAACCTACTTTGGTCGCTGAGGTAACCCCAGAGTCCGATTTGATGCAGAAGGAAATTTTTGGCCCCATTCTACCAATCATTGTTTTTGAAGACATAAATGAAGTCATAGATACTATCAATAGCAAAGAGAAGCCTTTGGCCCTTTATATCTACAGTAGCAGTCAAAAAAAAATCAATCATATATTACACAGCACATCCTCTGGAGGTGTTTGTATCAATAACAATGATTTGCATTTTTACAACCACGAATTACCCTTTGGCGGCATAAATAATAGTGGGATGGGTAATTCACATGGGAAGTTTGGTTTTATGGCATTTTCCAATGAAAGAGGGATCTATCGACAATACGTTCCAGGAGCTGTAGAATGGCTGATGCCACCTTACAGTCAGCTTAAACAAAAATTAATTAATTTAACCATTAAGTGGTTTTGAAGTTGAATGGGAAAAATCACGATCATTTTATTCATTGATATTTTTTAAATGAGGATGAAAAAAGTTTCCTGGGGAATTTTAGGTACGGCTCAAATTGCCATCAAAAAAGTCATCCCCGCGATGCTGAAAGCAAATTTTTGCAGTATCGATGCGATTGCCTCCCGAGATTTGTCGCAAGCACAATTAATAGCGGATCAATTTCAGCTCAAGAAAGCTTATGGGAGCTATGAAGCCATGCTATTAGACCCAACCATTGAAGCCATCTACATTCCGCTACCCAATCATTTGCATGTCGAATGGATCCTAAAATCGCTTGCTGCAGGCAAACATGTGCTGTGCGAAAAACCCATGGGATTGAATCTATCAGAAGTGAAGTTGATGAACGAAGAACTAAGAAAATATCCAGACTTGCGCGTGATGGAGGCGTTCATGTATAAATTTCATCCCCAATGGGAAAAAGTGAAGTCACTGATAGCTTCCGATTCCATCGGTACGCTGGTTCATGTACACATTCATTTTTCTTATGCTCAATTAGACCCTAACAACATTCGTAATCAGAAAAGAATGGGAGGAGGAAGTCTACTTGATGTAGGCTGTTATGGTATTTCTGCGGCCAGATGGCTTTTTGAAGAAGAACCCATGAAGGTGAGTGGATTGTCAGAATATGATCCTAAAATGAAAACAGATCGATTGACCTCTGGGATACTTCAATTCAGTAAAGGGTCTGCTACCTTTACCTGTGGTACGCAAATGGAGCGTTTTCAAGTAGTGCACGTTTTTGGATCTAAAGGTAAAATAGAGATCAAGCATCCTTTTAATTGCCTTGACCAAGAAGCGACCCTTATTTTGCAGCAAGGAAGTGCTATTGATCGCATCTCGTTTGAACCCGTAAATACTTATACGCTTCAAGGAGATCATTTTTCCAAGGCAATCAGAACCTTAGAACCTTCATTGATTTCGGTCTCGGACTCAATGAATAACATGCGTGTCATTCAGCAACTCCTGGATTGAGTCCAATCCCAATAAGTCGATCATTTATATGAACGGCTCACAGTTTAACGGATGAAACTTCCAAGGCGGTAACGTGTTCATAAAAAAGCTTTGATATTTTGGCCAATATCAAGGTGCCTTGATCAAAATCTTTTAAGTTTTTTGATAGTAAAACAAGCACATAAGTTTCCCCATTAGGTAAATAAATAATACCTGCATCATGATGCAACCCCGTGATTGAACCTGTTTTATGTGCGACTTTTACATCGGCGGGTAAAAATCGAGGAATGATATCATTAAATTCTTGTGCTTTGAGCACATCGATCATTGCTATTTGCTCTTGAGTTGTTTCACCCAAGGGCAGAGCAATACTTTTAAGAATGGTCATCAAATCTTTGGCGGTAGTCATATTGTTCAGTCCTAAATCGTATGCTTTCTGATCTTCTACGCCCCTAAGC
>CAJJCN010000045.1 GCA_905182655.1 Flammeovirgaceae bacterium UBA4465 | reverse complement strand
TGTACGCAATAGTCGACATTGCTGGTAAGCAATTCAAAGTAGAAAAAAATAAATTCTTGTACGCTCCCTTAATGGATGCTGAAGCAGGGACTTCTTTAAATTTTCCTCAGGTGCTCCTAACGGACGATGATGGAAAAGTAAAAGTAGGCACACCCTCTGTAAAAGGTGCCAGTGTTTCTGGAAAAGTGCTAGAACACGTTAAGGGAGATAAGATCATCGTTTTCAAAAAGAAGCGACGCAAAGGTTACCGTGTCAAGAATGGACATCGGCAACAGTTTACAAAAATATTAATAGAAGACATAAAATAATCATCAAAGATGGCACATAAGAAAGGGGCAGGTAGTTCAAATAATGGTCGAGAATCCGAAAGTAAACGATTGGGTGTTAAGATCTTTGGTGGCCAAAAAGCCATTGCAGGAAATATCATCATTCGTCAACGTGGAACCAAACATCATCCCGGTAACAACGTCGGAATGGGGAAAGATCATACGTTATTTGCACTCACCAATGGATTGGTACAATTTAAAAAAGGTCGACAAGACAGATCTTACGTTCATATTGAACCTGTGAGTTAACCATTAGTTAAAAAGTAAACAAAAAAGGAGGTTCAATGAACCTCCTTTTTTGTTTTAATGGGGTATCGTATAATTCAGGATGCTTTATTTTTGGGCCTCCCAGGTAATACCGTGGTATCTTTGAATCCATTGGCATACAACTTCTTTCTGGTTTTCCAAACTTTAAAATTATTCTTATTCCCCATCTCAAATTGCCAACTCATGTGTTGTGACGGCGTCATCCATTTAAGATTAACTGATGTATTGTTTCGAGGATTATTGTCTTGATGAATGATCATAGTTTTTGTCTCATCATCATTATGAACGTATAATTTAGCCACTTCCTTATGTGGGTAAATCGTTTTTCTCTTTTTATGATCATCCATCAAATCAAGAAAATAGCACTTGCATTTCTTATTCCACCTTTGACGCATCATCTTGCTTTTCAGTGTCATTTCAGTTTTACTTCCTGAATGCCATACTTTTCGAGCAATACTTTTTATTTTCCCGCTATTAGAAAATAGATAATTTTTAAAATTTGGGATCTGCTCCCATTTTTCTTCTGGTTTTGAGCCTTTCATCCTTATTTGAGTAAGTTTAAAAAGCCAGTTTGAGTTTAACAGTCAACGTAATATATGAATTATTTTAAATTAAATGTGTGTTTTATTTATTTTATTTAGAAATGAAATTCACACTAAAAATCCATCTAAGGTGAATAAAGCGCACTCATCCTTAGTAAATAAAAATCTAGATTCTGTTTAATTCATGACCAGGCCATTGAAACTTTAAATAACTTTGATGCATCAACGAATCCATAAACCTATATGTTCATCTACAATATAACTTTCAACGTAGAAACTCAGATCGAAGCCGAATGGTTAGAATGGATGAAGAATGAACATATTTTGGATATCCTTGGAACCAAGCATTTTATCGAACATCGGGTCTTAAGGCTAGTTAATGAACATCCTGATGCATCGGGTACTACTTATGCCGTTCAATTTACGGCAACGAATATCGCTGATGTCCAACAGTACTTGGCCAATCAAGGCGCGGTACTACAAAACGAGCTGATGGCTAAGTTTGGTCAAAAAGTGATGTCATTCATGACCCTTTTAGAGGAGATTTAAAAATCTATGTTACAATTGATCCATTCATGTCCAAAATTGGTTGGATAATGCTTTTTATAAAAATTAATAGCCATCTCATTCCAATCAAGGACTTGCCACATCATACCTGTACATTGCGTAGTCTTAGCTGTTTTTAAAACCTCATCAAACAGCATTTTGCCCACACCCTGTCTTCTCATAGCTGCTTTTACCACAAGATCTTCCAAATAAAGTCGTTTCCCCTTCCAAGTCGAATATCTCGTGTAATAAATAGCTGTTCCCACAATAAGGTCTTTATTTACCGCAACATAAAAATCGAAAATAGCAGCTTGGCCAAACCCATCTACCTCCATTTGGGCTACACTGTTTTCAACTTCTTCCAGCGCTTTTTCGTAAATGGCCAATTCTTTGATCAGGTCTAAAACCTGCGCCAAATCTTTTTGCTCTCCTTTCCTGATCGTAATCATATTTTTAAAATTAAAAAGTTATCATCAAATTAGAATGAAATACGTCTACATAAATAAAGCTTCGGTGGCATCCACGACAAAATTTAGCCACACCACGGGTCATCGCTTCGTATAGCGCTGATATAAGCTAAAAGAACTATTGTTTAAATTCGTTTATTTTTCAATAAAATCAAATCCTAAATAAGGCTGCAGTACGGACGGCATTTTAATACCCTTACTCGTTTGATTATTTTCAAGTATAGCCGCTAAAATCCGCGGTACGGCCAGCGCACTGCCATTTAAGGTGTGTGCAAGTTGCTTTTTCCCCTCTTGGGTTTTATACCTCAACTTCAAACGATGTGCTTGATAATTTTCAAAATTTGAAACCGAACTCACTTCTAGCCATTTTTTCTGCCCTCCAGAATACACTTCAAAGTCGTAAGTGATCGCCGAGGTAAACCCCAAATCCTTACCGCAAAGTCTTAACATTCTATAAGGCAACTCAAGTGACACTATTAAATCTTCTACGTGTCGCTTCATTTCCTCCAAAACCGCATAAGAATCTTCAGGTTTTGCAATTTGAACCACCTCTACTTTATCGAACTGGTGAAGTCTGTTAAGCCCACGAACATCCGCACCCCAAGAGCCCGCCTCTCTCCTAAAACAAGGTGTATATCCAATCATTTTGACAGGGAAATCAGCTTCCTCCAGTAAGGTATCTCTGTAGATATTGGTAAGGGGTACTTCTGCGGTTGGTATCAGGTATAAATTCGTATCTGATAAATGGTACATCTGCCCTTCTTTGTCCGGTAATTGACCCGTGGCTAAACCGGACGCCTCGTTGACCAGAATGGGCGGTTGGACCTCTTGATAACCCGAGGCAATCCCTTTATCCAGAAAATAATTAACCAATCCTCTGACCAATCGGGCCCCTTGTCCTTTATAAAAAGGGAATCCAGCACCCGTGATTTTATTTCCTAAATTGAAATCAACCAGTCCGTAATCATTGATCAGCTCCCAATGAGGTTGGTAACCTGCTGCTAATTGGGGGAGCTCGCCTTTTTGATAGAGTAATTCATTATCCTCTTCACTTTGACCGGCCACAACATTTTCATTAGGAATATTGGGCATTTCATATAATTTCCCCTTCAATGCTTTCTCAATGTCTTGAAGTTGTTCAGATAAAATTTTACTCTGCCCTTTAAATGCGGCCGTTTCTGATTTTATTTCATTAGCCTCTTCTCTATGGCCCGCCTGCATCAAACCACCAATCTTCTTAGAAAGTTGATTTGAACGGTTCAATATGTCATCCAGTGCCCCTTGTATTTCCTTACGTTGATTGTCTAGGCTAATGATTACTTTTAAGCGCTCTTCAGCCTCCTTGAGACCTCTTTTCTTAAGGCCTACAACATATTTTTCAAAGTTTTCTTTGATCTCACGGACTAACAGCATTGGCTCACTTCTTTAATAGGTAGCAAAGAAAACGTTAGAATAGTAATAAAGCGAAAATAAATACCATCAATCTTGTAGATCTATAAAAAAAACCTTAATACTTGTTTATATTTATAACTTCCTATATTATTGCAACTCTAATCAAAAAAGATCTAGACCAAAAAAACATTCTAGGTCAGATCAAATCTTTATACACATCGAGATTATTTATATCCACTAGTTACCTTTTATGCACACATTAGATGAATTAACCGTTCGGTTGCTTTCTGAATTAATAGAAATCGCCGACGGACTTGGCCTCAAAAACGCCAAAAAAGAGTCAAAACAAGACCTTATTTATAAGATTTTAGATATTCAAGCCACACTTCCTGATAGCGAAGTCAGTGCGCCGATCATCAAAAAAGAAATTAAAGCAGCTCCTAAAAAGAGACCTCCAAATCCTAATATCAAAAAAACAAGCGTTCCAAAAGAAAACTCTAGTACAACAGAAGAAAAGGATGGTACCTCAAAGTTATTGGCGTCACTAGACCTCAATATAAAGGATGGAGATAAGAAAGAAAGTGCTCCTTCTCCTACCAATGCCCCAGTGGCAAAGGCTGTAGCAAGAGAGCAGAAGCCATTAAATCAAGATAAAACTGAAAAAAAACCTGAAAAAAGAGAGAAAAACGAACGAGATATAGCGCGAGACGAAGCCCGTGCCAAAAAAGATGAATATCTCAAAAACATTAAAGAGTTCGAAGGTATCATTGAAAATGAGGGCGTTCTTGAAACCCTTCAAGATGGCTATGGTTTTCTGAGATCCAGTGATTACAATTATTTGGCCTCGCCTGATGATATTTATGTATCGCCTTCACAGATTAAACTTTTCGGTCTCAAAACAGGTGATACGGTCAAAGGTGAAATTAGACCTCCAAAAGATGGGGAAAAATATTTCGCATTATTGAAAGTATCCTCTGTAAATGGTAAGACTACTGAAGAAATTAGGGATCGCGTCGCTTTTGAGTACTTAACGCCACTATTTCCACAAGAAAAGCTCAACCTAAGTACAAAACCTGATAATTATTCGACTAGAATCCTAGATCTCTTTGCTCCCATAGGAAAAGGACAACGGGGTATGATCGTCGCTCAACCCAAAACAGGTAAGACAGTCTTACTCAAAAATGTAGCTAATGCGATCGCTGAAAATCATCCAGAATGCTTTCTTATCATATTACTCATTGATGAGCGACCAGAAGAAGTGACCGATATGGCACGCTCTGTGAAAGCGGAAGTCATTGCCTCTACTTTTGATGAACAAGCGGAAAGACACGTAAAAGTGGCCTCAATGGTATTGGAAAAAGCCAAAAGAATGGTAGAATGCGGTCATGATGTAGTAATTCTACTCGATTCCTTGACGCGACTGGCCCGAGCCTATAATACCGTGGTTCCTTCATCAGGAAAAATACTCTCAGGTGGGGTTGATGCCAATGCATTACATAAACCCAAAAGGTTTTTTGGTGCTGCTAGAAATGTTGAAAATGGAGGTTCGTTAACCATTATCGCAACCGCGCTAATTGATACCGGATCCAAAATGGATGAAGTTATTTTCGAAGAATTTAAAGGCACAGGCAATATGGAACTCGTTCTAGATAGAAAGCTATCTAATAAGAGGGTCTATCCGGCCATTGATGTTCCAGGTTCTGGTACGAGAAGAGAAGATCTATTAATGGATAAAGAAGAGCTTAGTCGTGTTTGGATTTTACGCAAGTTCATGAATGACATGACCAGTCCCGAAGCTATGGAATTCTTATTGAGTCGTATGAAAGGCACTCGAAATAATGATGAATTTCTGGTTTCTATGAACGGATAAAATGCCATGATCTACAAAAAAGGCCTTTTTATCAAAAGGCCTTTTTTATTTCCCCTCCACGTAAGCTTTCAAGTAATCATATTTATCCGATAGGCTACCCATCTCTGTCACCGTTGCCTTTGCGATCGTGCCTAATATATCCTCTCCCACTAAATAAGGAAATACATTATTAATAAGCTCATCCCCAAAACTTTCTGAAGCATCTCTTGACAGTTCACAGGGCAAGTTGTCTACGGCCATTACCGTAATATTTGCCTCATCAGTCAAGGGCAATTCTACTATATCCTCACTTGGGTTATAATCGTAAATGGGGTCATCAATCGTAGATGAACGTAGGGTAGAAGGAATAGAGCCTTGAATATCACACGTGATATCTGCAATGATCCTGATTTTAAAGTTGTTTTTTAAGACGTCCTCCCTCTCAAACAAAACCGGTGCGCTCGGATCCCAATAGGCACCAGCAATCAATACATCAGCCACTTGCGCATATTTTAAAAAATCACCTTCATAACCTTCTGGAGAAGTATAAAAGGAAGATCTGATAAATGATTCTCCCTCTTTGTGCTTACAATAATCTCTGGTATTAAGCTGACAAAATACAGGAACATCAAATACTCGTTCAATAAAAGCAGCGGGGGATACCATTTTAATGTTCATCGCCAATAGGACTTCCATCGCGCCTTTTGATACCCGACCCCCTCCTGTAACTACAATTTTAATAGAAGGCAACTTCACTTTTGGATATTCGGATTTTAAATCTGCAAAATCGAAGCAATCATGAACCCGTTTAATGGCAAACAAGCTATACCTCTTACCATATGTCCATATGGCATTGTAGGCACCTACGATTCCCGCCCATCTACCAAAGGCTACTATTCGATGGCCATGCTCATTGATCAATGCCTCATAATCGATGAGCCTAATTTTTTTATCCAAAACAGCCCGTAATAAATTCCGGTTGTATGCCTGTTTTTTAATCGTATGAGAAAAGAATAAATAGGTTTTGTCCTCAATTAAAGAAGGTATAGGTACTTCCTTAACCCCCATCAAAATATCGCAATCTTTGACAGAAGAAACGATCTCAATGCCCTCATTTCGATAATCATCATCAGGATAACACCTCACGCTACTACTTTGGACCTTTATCTGCACCTTTGGAAAATCCCTCTGGATCTGTGCCGCCTGGGCAGGTGTAATAGGTACACGATGATCTACAGGCACCTTTTCTTCCTTTATTATTCCTATTTTTATCATTGAACTAGGCACATTATAATCATGAAAATAAAATTCCTGGAAGGGTTAACCCATTGCCAAATTGAGATTATTTTTTATTTTTTTTTAAAGAAATTTTTTGATCATTTAACTTCTTATCCTTGACATTCTCATTTAAAAATTGATTGATTTCATCGATATTTAAACTTGACTTTATCTCTCCAAATTTATCAATTTTTAGTTCAAACCCTTTTAGTTTTTCATGTACTTGGGGTTGTTGATGCTCTTTTAATTTTCGCTTTTTCTTCAAAATAATGCTGTTTTAAGATGATCAAAATGTACCGTGGCATTTTGAATCCTTTTCGATATTTCAACAGGGCCCAAAATTTCAATTATTTTCATTAAATCAGGCCCTGACCCCTCACCCATAATGGATACCCTCAGCAGCTGAAGAACCTTGCCTGGATTCACTTGGATAGATGCCATGGTCGCTTGAAATAAATCTTGTGCCTTATCTCCATTAATTTCAGACAAAACAGCCAGTTTGTTTGCATAGATATTGAGGGCCATTTTACTTTCCTCATTCCACTTTTTTTGAATCACTTTTTGATCAAATAATTGAGGTCGGTGAAAAATAAACTGAGCTGCACTGGCAAATTCTTGAGGAAAAGTGACCCTTTGAATAAACAGTCCTATAATCTGTTTACCTAACTCAAGGGAACAATCAAGACTATAATTGTCACGTAAATCTTTTGTTAATTCCAGTGCGAGCACTTCAGGGTTCGTGTTTTTCAAGTAATGCTGATTGAACCATTTGGCTTTGTCAAAATCAAATTTTGTACCCGACTTACCTATCCGCTCGATGGAGAAATTTGCTATGAGTGACTTTAAATCAAAAATTTCTTGATCTCCTCCCGGATTCCATCCCAATAAGGACAAAAAATTCACTAACGCATTTGAAGAAAATCCCATTTCCCTAAATCCTTGAAGGGTCTCTCCCGAACCGGGATCGGTCCAATTAAGCGGAAAAATAGGGAATCCTGCCTTATCTGCTGCTCTTTTACTCAGCTTACCGTTGCCATCCGGTTTCATAATCAAAGGCAAATGCGCAAAATCTGGCATTTCTGCTTCCCAATTAAACGCTTCATACAAGAGTACATGCAGCGGGGCTGATGGCAGCCACTCTTCTCCACGTATGACATGCGTAATTTTCATTAAATGGTCATCTATGACATTGGCCAAGTGATAAGTAGCCAGTCCGTCAGACTTTAAAAGCACCTTGTCGTCTAGTGTTGAGGAGTGAACCAATACCCAGCCTCTGACCAAATCATGGAATCTGATTTCTCTTTTGTCTGGCATTTTGAAACGAACCACGTAAGGTGTCCCCCCTTCTATTTGTTCCTTCACTTCCTCTTTTGATAAAGTCAATGAATTCTTCATGGTCTTGCGTGAAGCAGAATTATAATTAAGGTTTAATACTCCTGCGCTTTTTAATTTTTCCCGCATTTGATCAATTTCATCAGGGGTGTCAAAGGCATAATAAGCCTTTCCCTCGTCAATCAGCTGCTGTGTATGTTCCTTATAAATACTTTTTCTTTCGGACTGCCTGTAAGACCCATAACTGCCTCCAATATCCGGACCTTCTTCAGGATCTATACCACACCATGATAGCGTTTCTTTAATGTAGGCCTCTGCCCCGGCTACAAAACGCGTTTGATCGGTATCTTCTATTCTTAAAATAAAAGTACCTCCCATTTTTTTAGCATAGAGATAGTTAAAAATAGCTGTTCTCACACCACCTATATGCAATCCTCCCGTTGGGCTAGGTGCAAATCTTACCCTTACCTTACTCATATATTATACTGATTTTTATATAATTTAATGTACTGAGGCAATGCATGAAATCTCAATATTCCCATTTTTTGGTAATTTTGAGACTTCAATAGTCTCGCGAGCAGGAGGGTTTTTACTAAAATATTTGCCGTAAATTTCATTGATCTTGGTAAAGTCATTCATGTCCTTGATGAAAATACTACATTTGATGACTTTAGAAAAATCAGTCGAGGCCTCCTTAAGTATCGCCCCTAAATTTTCCATAACCTGGGTAGTTTCTGCTTCAATACTTCCTGTTATTAAATCTTGATTTTTGCTGTCGATGGCGACTTGACCTGAAACATAAAGCAGACCATTCACGAGCACCGCTTGACTGTAAGGGCCAATGGGATCTGGTGCCTTTTCTGAGTAAATTATTTTCATAATAATTTATTTGATTTAAAAATAAATAATCTAGGCCTTAAAGATAATGATCTCGAGTTAGCTAAGACTACAATGAATTAGAAATTTAATTGAGAAAATAACCGTTAAAGAGTCCACAGCGTTCGTGGATTACGATGAAAAATAGTATTTCGTTGAATGAAGAAAATTAAGAGTCAAATTAAGTTTATAATCACGGACAGAAGAAAAGGCCATCAAGCGTTATTCCACAGTAATCAGTAAAGACAAATCTCCTGGTTGATAACTCAGTTCGATTTCAGTTTTGTAATTTTACTATGTTCAATTAAACAGATCAATTTCATTATTTATATAAACTAAAGATGAACAAATATTTAAAAAAACTAAATCAAAACGAAATTTTATTTCTCTTAGGTCTATTTACATATACAGTCGGTCAGTATTTAATTTTCATATATTTCAATGATCTT
>CAJJCN010000044.1 GCA_905182655.1 Flammeovirgaceae bacterium UBA4465 | reverse complement strand
TATTATATCATTGATTCTGAAAAGTTTATTTTACCCAAAATAAATGTCTATCCGACTTTCTTTCCTTCTAATTTTGACGGCCTCAATGGCCATACCCCAACCGCTAAATTCATTCTGTTATGAACATCTAAACATTCGAAATATTGGAGCTGGCTAAGGAGGGGGGTATAGAAATCAGAAAATTGTGGAAGTTCCTAGGAGCCTATTTTCGATGATCTGCCTACGTAAAACATGCAGTTTTAAGCATAAATTAAGCTCTTTCCCTACCCCTTTTTGAATGGACTATTCTTCATTTTAATTCAACCTTTTCATCATGAGTTTCTATTAAGCTAAGCACTCAATTCTTTAATGGCCTTAACCAATACATCTAATTCCTTTAGGGTGGTAAATAAATTAGGAGTAATCCTTAATCCACGTACGCCAGGACGATTGATGGCTACGGTCCAAATTTGATAATCATTCAACAATTGCTTCGCGAAATCTGCTGGCTCGATAGTTTCAATACCCACATTACCAATCGCACAATATCGATTGGATTCTACAGGTGTATTGACCACCACTCTGGGTAAATCTCTTACTTGATCGGTCCAATATTTTTGCAAATAACGTAACCGAGCTTCTTTTCTACTACCGCCAATTTTGTGATGGTAATCTATGGCATTGATGATGGCTAAGTCTGTATGTACAGGATAAGTACCCACATGGTTTAAACGTGAAATATCTTCTGGATCACGGGAGTCTTCAGCGAATAATGGCCATACACCAGCTATTTGATCTTTTTTTACATACAAAAATCCAGCACCTAAGGGAACGGTTAACCACTTATGTAAGCTGGTCCCATAATAGTCACAATGTAGGTCTTCTATAGAAAATTGAATATGGCCAAAAGCATGTGCGCCATCTACCACTACACGAACGCCATAGCGATGCGCCATATCACAAATTTTTTGAACGGGCATGATCTGTCCGGTAATATTGACCATGTGGCAAACCATGAGTAATTGGGTCTTCGGTGTAATTACTGACTCATAAAGCGCTACGATCTCTTCATCATTTTTGGGGTGATTGGGGATTGAAACTTCCCTTACCGTTATCTCAAAACGACGTTCCATCAATCTAAATTGATTGCGCATGGCTCCGTAATCTTGTGATGCCATGATGGCTTCATCCCCTTTTTTCCACTTTTGACCTTGGATGATTAAATTGAGCGATTCCGTGGTATTGCGTGTAATGATTAACTCTTCAGGAAGACAACCTGCCATTTTTGCCAGACGTGCAGCACTGGTTTTTTTATTTTCCATTTGCACCGTGCGCATATAATAGGAACCCTGAAAATTAATTTCCCTCAAATGGTCGATGTAGTGATCTTCGATGTATTTTGGCATGATACCATAAAAGCCATTTTCTAAATTGATATAATCTGATTTCAGCCGGTAATCTGCCCTTATTTTTAACCAAAAATCTTCATGGGTAGCCAAGGCGTCATCAGAAAGATGACCTATGGATGCCATCAATGCATCGAGGTGATTAAAAGTCAAAGGTGTTGATAATCCCAAACCCGTTAGTCCTTTTAAAAATTCTCGTTTTTGCATAAAAAAATAAATCTTTTATAATGATCGTTTTCGATCTTCTTTTTTTAAAAGAAACGCCTCATGAATGAGCTACTCTTCTACTTTCCAAAAAACAATACCTCCAGCTTGCTTTCCTACTTCTACTACATCAATTAATTCGTGATTTTCTAATGAAATGATGTCTACTGATCCTCGCTCGTTTCCTTTCCCCTCCACGGAGACAAATGCGTATTTATGATCTGGTGAAACCGTAATGCCGTGGGTAATTCCTCTCGAATTCTTAATTACGGCCAATTCTCGCCCCTGATCAAGGTCCCAAATAGCAGTGGTTCCTTCGGTTTTATAACTAACAATCATTTTATTTCCGTCACCCGTAATTTCTATATTGTAAGGGCCTTTTCCAGTTGAAAAGGTCTGGACTACTTCCCATTTAAGCAGATCTATTTCTAAAATCATATCCTTACCATTCGCTGCGACGTAAACCCGTTGACCATCGGGGTGTGGGATGACCCAGGTAGGTTTGATCGCTGAATGATGGCTAACCTGATGGGGTGCCTCATCATTCATGGTATGCCCCATAGCTGCGTGATCTACCGCAGCATCGCTAGGTTCCTTATTTAAAGAAGCTAATGAACGATCTAAATCCAACTTTCGGCTTATTTCCATGGTCATGACATCTATTTCAAAAAGTTCTCCAGACATCATGGCTACGGAGAAATGATTCAGACCATCGGGACTGATTCTAGACCCATGAGGCATTGCGCCTGTTTGAATTTGTTTGAGCTCTTCCATTGAAAAAGGGTCGACTACAGAGACGGTACTGGGTACCATTTTACCATGAAGATTGAAATTCACACAAAAAAGCATGCCGTTGGCAGGACTGATCTGCATGCTCGCTGGAAAAATTCCCAACTCGGTGAAATCTACCAGTTTGTTTGATTCGGTAGCATATTTATATACTCTTCCAAAGGGATTACCATGTGCCATGGTGACATACCAAAAATCTCCCGAAGGATCTAATGTAAGCCCATGAGGCCCTTCTATCTCTGTGGCTTGATAACCTACAGTAATAATCTCATCTACAGAACCTTGAGCGCCATCAAATTTTATCACGGCTACTTCATCTTCAGACTCCGATGCCACGTACAAAAAATAAGTTTGGGAAAATCCAATAATTGGTAAAAATAAGAAGAGATAAAGCAGCTGACTTTTTCTGATCATCTTTTTTCTACTTTAATGTTTTTTGGCTTTTTGATATCTATTTTCACAGACCATAATCCACTGTTCCAATCAGTAAAAAATACATGCCCTTTGTGGGGTTGAGGCCCCCATGTCATCGGTGCATTGGGTATTCTTCCCTTGGCATCAGTAGGTAAAAACCATGCGATTTCTCTACCTTGTTTGAAAAGGTCTCCCATTAAATCTCCTGAAAGGTCAACTACACGTAAGCCTGCGTTGTAATTGCCCACATATAATAAGTCTCCTTCTACCCATAAATTATGAGAGCCCGCGCCAGGCACTTCATACTTGGCTACTTCAACGGGGTGTTCCAAATCTGTAAAATCTATGAAATGAAGAAATCCGGCTGGAATAGTTGGACCATCTTCAGTATTTAATCCATTTGGAAAAGCTTCGTCTCCAGCAATCACATAAAATTTGCCCGTTTTTTTATCGTGGTAAGGAAAAGCAGCGTGATTCCATCCACTTGGATAGGCATAATTTGCTATCGGCTTTGGATTCGAGGGTGATCCTCCAGCAATTCCATT
Organism: Flammeovirgaceae bacterium UBA4465; assembly: GCA_905182655.1. Taxonomy (GTDB): domain Bacteria; phylum Bacteroidota; class Bacteroidia; order Cytophagales; family Cyclobacteriaceae; genus UBA4465. The sequence goes on along the minus strand of CAJJCN010000044.1, from coordinate 21,053 downwards.
ACCCACATCCACCATCCAAACACCATAGGCCCAATTGGATGAGTAGGCTATGCCATCCTCTATCCATACATCATGTATCGAATGGCCCGGCTCGTCCAATTCAAAGGAACCTACCTTTTTAGGATGCTTTGGATCTTCAATACTAATGATGTCATATCGTTCACTATTACTTAAAGCATATATGTGATCTTTATAAATGAACACATTATGAACTCCTCCCGTCAAACCTTCATCATAAGTACTGATGATGGCTGCTTCTTTGGGATTGCTGACATCGATGATCACCAAACCATTTTTTCTATTGGATGCCCCCTCTCTGGAGATGACACAAATTTTACCGTCCTCAGAAACTTTTACGTCATTAATGGTGCGTGCATCTACCGTAATCGTGTCTATAGGTATCAACTGATTAGGATCGGTCACATCCCAAAAATAAGCCTCTCCATTTCCTCCCCAGGTACCTGTTACGCAATAATCTCTCCCATCGAGGCCTTCCCACACCCACAAGTCGGACGTATGTACATTACTTACCGAACCATGTCCTTTCAATTGAACCTTTTCTGTGACATTTCGTGCTGAAACCTGAAGTGTCCTCCTAGCTTCCCTACCCCCAAAGGCAGCTACAATGGTATAAATACCTGGCACATCTGCGACGAAATTTCCATTATTCTTAATCATTCCTGATGCATATTCTGAAGGGCTTTCAGAGACTCCCGTAAAAGAAAAAGTAAAGGGAATGGTTGCGATAAAGTCCCCTTCGTTGTCGATCGCTTGAGCTTCAAAATAGACCACCTCTCCCGTAATTGCCTCCTGAACATTGCTGGATAACTGTACAGCGGTCACCGGATTTTTTTTCACTGCGATTACCGTCTCTGTTGAAATTTTACCTGAGCTTACTTTAATAATGGCCTTGCCTTTTTGATGAGCGGTTATGTTTCCAAAAACGTCTACACTGGCCACCGGGATATCGCTACTTTCAAATACCAAATTTGGATTGATGATTTCATGATTTTGTTCATCAAATAATTGAACCTTAAGTCCAATTCTTTGACCTCTAAATACTTCTGAGGGTAGATTCAATATTTTAAGATCCGAAGCTTCTGAATGCTTCACATGAACCCACAAGTTCGATCTCTTGTAGTCTTTCATCCCCTCCATTCTACCAATGATGATTACTTTTCCTTCACCGGGTTTTAGTGAGGTAATTGAACCCATTTTATCGACTTTAAGTATTTGGGGAGTAGAAGAATAGAAGCTGAAATTTACTTCAGGCATGACTTGATTTTGAGTATTTACAGCTTTAACTAAAATTTGATGATCCCCCCCTGAAGGGATTTCTATTTCATCTGACGCAATGACGATTTCAAAAGATTGCGCCAATGAATTTGAAGCCATGCCCAAAAGCATGACCCACAAAAGCCATTGATATTTATAAGGATAGGTAGACATAAGTATCTTTTTTGAGTTTAATTTAATCATATCTTATCAAGATATCAATGAAGGTTTTTTAAACGGAATATGGATAAAAAAAGATTGTTATGAAATCTTGACTATTTTAATTTTACTGGTATTCCTCGATATGAGTTCAGATCGCTCTGAGGTGACACAATCAAAAAAATCAAAGGATTAAATCACCCACCCAATTTTGCCAAATAATTTAAATTATATTGAATGCTCTCAAAGGGATTAATATCATATTCTTCTTGCTCCATGAACATATATTTAACTCCTGATAACTCAGCGTTTTCAAGCATTTCAGCTATGTTTAAGTCCCCCTTACCAAATTCAGTACTGCCCCCCTTAATGAGACTCATGTCCTTAAGATGCCATAAGGGAAATCTGCCGGGGTATTGTTTAAAATAATCAATAGGATTCTTTCCTCCCATAACCACCCAACCTAAATCTAATTCCATATGTACTAAACTGGGATCTGTATTTTTAAGGAGCACATCATAGAGCACTTGCCCCTTGTCAGACTCAAACTCATAGGAATGGTTGTGATAGCCGAACTTCAAACCTAGCTTTTTACAATCCTCCCCAGCCTTATTGAATGCTTCAGCTACTTTGAGGTAATTATCAATGTACTGTCCAGTCGTCGGCATAGATGAACAAATCACATATTCTTGCCCGGCCTCAGCTGCCTGCTCCATCGTCTGACTCCAATCTGCATCTAAATGAACATGTCCACTTCGAATAGAAAGCCCTAAAGCTTTGCAAGTATCACGCATTTCAATGGGGCTCAACCCATAATATAAGCCTTTATCACTCCGTGCACTTTCCAATTGCTTGAACCCTAATTCAGCAACTTTTGAGAGTGTCCCTTTAGGATCTTGGATCATGGCATCTCTAAAAGTGTAGAGTTGTACCCCTACCTTTTTGCTCATGCTATGGGTTGAAATGAATGAAGGTAAAGTCAGACTCCCTACAGCCAAAGCAGTCGTTTGATAAATAAAGTTTCGGCGTGATGTCATGTTTTTGAATACTTGATGCAAAATTAATAATTGAAATTAATAAATTAAAAGCGTACCATTCTGTTTTTAGCTTTTTAATTTACATTGTCTATCAATGAGTAGGTGGTTCCAATCGTTTATCTGAAAATATATAAGATTTAATAACTGAAAAATATGCCCATAAATAACTTACAACTTGCAACTGATTTATCCCTATCCCGTATCATTCATGGTCTTTGGAGACTTGGGGATTGGAATCTTGGCAAAAAAGATTTAGCTGCTTTTTTGGAAGAAATAATGGAAATGGGCATTTCTAGCTTTGACCATGCTGACATTTATGGAGATTATAGCTGCGAAAAGATTTTTGGGGACGCCCTCCGCCTGCAACCTTCCCTTCGAAAGGATATGCAAATCATTACAAAATGTGGCATCAAGCTGCGCTCAGATAAATATCCCGAGAGAAAGTTACAAATTTATGATTACAGTTATCAACACATCGTACAATCGGCGGAGCAATCACTAAAAAATTTGGGTATTGATACCATCGATTTACTCCTTTTGCATCGACCCGCTCCCTTCTTTGATCCTGAAGAGGTCACCCGAGCCTTTGACGAATTGTATCAAGCCGGTAAGGTGCGTTATTTTGGTGTTTCTAATTTTACGCCCGGGCAGTTTGAAATGCTACAAAAACATTGGCATCAAAGTCTTCTGACAAATCAAATTGAAATTTCACCCAGTTGTCTCGAGCATTTTGAAAATGGTAATTTAGATTTCTGTTTGAAAGAACAAATAAGACCTATGTCATGGTCACCCTTATCTGGAGGTGAACTATTCCAACCGACCACTACAAAAGGCGTAAGAATATTAAAAGTTCTTGAAAAAATAACTAAGGAAATTGAGGCAAAAAGTATAGATCAACTGGTCTATGCCTGGATCATGAAACACCCGAGTCAAATCATGCCCATCGTCGGTAGTGGGAAAATTGATCGCATTCAAACAGCACTTGATGGGCTCGAACTCGAGTTATCAATGGAACAATGGTACGAAATATACAATGCCTCTACCGGAGTCGAATTGCCCTAGCCGAACCTATTTTTTTGGTCTCCGCTACTTAAGGTCGATAAAAACTCGTTGAGACGGCTTTTTCTCGACTTTCTAAACTAATCGTAATTATATTAAGTTGAGATCCCTCAGGGCAGCATTCATATTGCGTACCGCAAGGGCACTGGCGTCAAATTTTGCCTTTTCATCTGAATCTAAATGATAATCGATGATCTTTTCTAATCCATTTTTTCCAATGATCGTCGGCACACCAATACATATATCTGATTGTCCATATTCACCATCAAGATAAACACATGAGGCGAATAGTTTTTTCTGATCACGTACAATACTCTCCACTAAAAATGCTCCAGCAGCACCCGGTGCATACCAAGCTGAAGTTCCTATGAGTTTGGTTAATGTAGCACCCCCTAACATGGTCTCTTCCACTACTTTTGCTTGCTCATCTTCCGTTAAAAAATGGGTGACGGGCACACTGTTGTAGGTAGCATGTTTGATCAAAGGAATCATAGTAGTGTCACCATGCCCCCCAATTACCACCGCTTGCAAATCCAATGGAGAACAACCGATCGCTTCACTCAAACGATACTTAAATCTGCTGCTATCCAACAATCCACCCATACCGATGATCCGCTCTTTAGGCAAACCACTGGACTTAACACTCAGATAGGTCATGGTATCCATGGGATTTGAAATGACAACAATAATGGTATTTGGTGAGTATTTTAGAATATTTTCAGTGACTGTTTTAACGATACTGGCATTGGTTCCGATTAACTCTTCACGCGTCATTCCCGGTTTTCTTGGGATACCCGAGGTGATCACTACCACATCAGAACCAGCCGTCGCAACATAATCATTAGTCGATCCTATTACCTTTGTGTTGAACCCATTTAAAGCCGCACATTGATTCACATCCATGGCTTTACCTTCTGCAAGGCCTTCCTTAATATCTAAGAGAACAACTTCTTCACACAATTCTTTGCGGGCAATATTTTCCGCACAAGTTGCTCCTACAGCTCCTGCTCCAACAACGGTAACCTTCATTTGATTTGATTTTATAATATTTAAAATTGAGCCGATTCGTCTGGCTAGTGCGAAGGTACACGCCATGGGATTAATAGAAAAGCAATGCAACTGATATCATAGGTTTGAGCCCCAACAAAAAATCAGAAAGTTCTTTTTTTTTATGGCTCCCTAACCATCACTTTCCTTAAAAATCTTTCATCTCGACTTTTAAAATGTCTTTAGTTGAATTTTTCAAACTAAATCGATCGTCAATACGAAGACCTGCAAGCCAACAAATTTCTTGCTTTGAGGCTAAGATTAGAATGCTTTCTTTCATGATTCTTGGAATTTTTTGATCTACCAAAAAGTCACTGACTTTTTTCTTTTGCTTCATACCCAAGGGATAAAAATAATCTCCTTTTTTCCATTTTCTAAGGGTAAGTGGAAAGGTCAACTTCTCCATATCCAGATAAGCAATGTTCAAACTTCTATCAATGGGTTCTGTCATCGGTGAAATAAGGTTGAATGTAAACTGATGATCATAAAATTCAACCACCTCCGCTGCATTAGCTATAATCCTACATGCCGCTGGATCAATGATCCGATCTTTCTTCCCAATCCAAACCTTGTGCCTATCTACGTTCAATTGGTATTCATCCCAATAAAACATGGCCGAATGATTCTGAACCACTGATCTAAATATTTGCTTGAATTGCGTATAGCCCAACTGATATCCATCAAGCAATTCAAAAAGCAACAAACTATCCAATGGATGATCTCGAACCCAAGACACATCCAAACAATCTATTTTGCCTAATTTGAAATATTGTACCTTCAGATCCGAAACCTTTTGATCAAGTAACATTTCTGTAGCAATGAGACGAACTTGTGTATCGCTAAAGGTTTGTAAGACTGAGGGATTGACCTCTTTCAAAACGGGCAATACTTTATTGCGCAATTTATTTCGCACATACTTATTACTCACGTTGGAAGCATCTTCACGCCAACAAATATGATGTTCCTGGGCATGATTTAGTATTTCTTGTTTGTCAAAAATCAATAAAGGACGTACCAAAAGCCCCTGTTGTATTTTCATACCTCTTAACCCTCGGATACCAGTACCTTTGGTCAAATTAAACAAAACGGTTTCTAGGTTATCATCAGCATGATGGGCCGTCAATATAGCCGTACATTTATGTAAAGAAGCGAGCTCAGAAAACCAATCATAACGCAAGGCTCGGGCAGCCATTTGGATCGATAACTGATTTTTTTTTGCATGTCCCTCTATATTTACCTTTAAGATATGTGTAATAATTCCATGACGTCTACCCCATTGTTCAACAAAATCAGCATCCAAATCTGATTCCTGACCCCGAAGCCCAAAATTCATATGGGCAAGAAAAAAATCAAAAGGCAGTTCCTTTAATAAATGGGCTAGTACCATAGAATCTACCCCAGCACTGACCCCTAAAAGCAGTCGATCTCGGGTATTAAATAAATGATTTGATTCAATATGTGCTTTTAATTTTGCTAACATATAAACGGCTCTATTATGGTGTCATTTAATATATTACTTTTGCAGTCCATTTAAGTTGAGATGCGAAACTACCTTATATTATTTACGTTACTGCTGCTCTCTTTGGCATCTACGGCCCAAAAGAGAATTAAATATACCGCCAAAGGTAAGCAGGAAGTAGTACGAAAAGAGGGTCAATCGATAAGATATCTCATTGATAGCGTGGTCTTTGTTCAGAAAGAGACTACTGTTTTTTGCGACAGTGCCATTTACATAAAAGCCGAAAACCAAATGAGGGCTTACGATCATGTGAAAATCATCAATGATTCGACCGTTGTCACTTCAGATCGCCTCTTATACCAAGGAGAGAATCGCATTGCCCAACTTCGAGAAGACGTCGTTTATAAGCGAGGGTTTCAGGAACTCTATACCGACCATTTGGATTACAGCTTAGACACAGAGGTAGCGTATTACTTCAATGGAGGAAAATTGATTGATACCACCAATATCCTTTCAAGTACATTGGGCTATTTTTATGCAAAGGAAAATATCGCTCGATTTTATCAATCGGTAGTTTTGGAGTCCCCAGAGTTTATATTAAAAACTGATACCCTTAGATACAATACCCTGACCAAAGTAGCTTACAGTTTTGGTCCCACCGAAGTCATCAATAAAGAGGGTACCATAATTTATGCAGATGGGGGCGAATTTAGAACGGAAATCAGTCAAACGAAAATATCATCAGGAAATATTGAAACTTCCGAATACATCCTAGACGGAGATGAATTATTCTTTGATGACTTTAACCAATATTATTTGGGCGAGGGCAACGTAAAACTTACTTCAAAAGAAAATAATCTTATCCTACTCGGGGATGAGGGCTATCATGATAAGATAAATGGCTTTAGCAAAATCTATGGAAATGCCATTATGAAAAAAATCATGAAATTAGATACGTTTTACATTGCAGCAGATACGATGATGGCCATCGAAAGTGAGTATGATTCGGTTAGAAGAATATTGGCCTATCCAGACATAAGAATATTTAAAATGAATGTCCAAGGGATTGCCGACTCGTCCGCTTATTTCTTAGCCGATTCTATTATTATGCTTTATCAAAATCCTGTTTTATGGACCGGGGAAAATCAAGTCCTTTCAGATACCATCGCCATCCACCTTAATGACAGCAGCATAGAAAAAATGGACTTAAAACGAAATGCATTTCTGATCACCCAAGATTCCGCTCTGAATTTTAATCAAATAAAAGGACGATTGATGAATATTTATTTCCTTAATAAAAGTTTAAACTATATCGACATTAATGGCAATTGTGAAAGTCTATTTCATTCAATGGACGAAACGGATACGGTTTTATTAGGAATCAATAAAATGTTAACGAGTAATATGACCATCCGTTTTCTGAATAATCAAATTCTCAACTTTACGTTATATAAATCTCCTGAGGGTCGGTTTTTACCCCCACATGAGATTACAGAGGCAGACAAAACACTGGATGGATTCAACTGGATGATCGATCGGAGACCTTCCCTCGAAGATATCTTTATAAAACCTATTTTTGAAGATGCTTTGATTCCTAGAAATCAACTCAATGAGAAAATTAAACCCGATGAACAGGAATTAGAAGAAAATCGAAAGAAACTTCAAGAAACAAAAAAAAACAAAACAAGACAAGGTCCACGTAATTAATGCGTTTAAATAATAGTGCATTACTTTTGCTAGAATATTTTTTAGAAAATGATTAAAAGTTATATAAAAATACCCCTAATAGGCCTCATCTGCCTTCTGATCGCTAGTTGTACTAAATATCAAAAACTTCGTAAAAGCACTGATTGGAAACCGAAATACGAAGCAGCCATGAAGTATTACGAAAAAAAGGACTTTGCCCGGGCCACTGCTCTGTTCGAAGACATACTCCCCATTATTCGTGGGACCAAGGAAGCAGAATCGGCAAACTTTTATTATGCCTATGCGCACTACTACCAGGATCTATTCATCTTGAGTGCCCATTATTTTGAAACCTTCTTAGAGGTCTATTCACGAAGTGATATGGCTCTTGAGGCCAATTACATGTATGGTTATTCTCTCTATATGCAGTCCCCTGAATTTGATTTGGACCAAACTCCGAGCTACGAGGCCATCAATGTGCTGCAAAATTTCATCAATCAATATCCCTCTTCAGAATTTGCTGAAAATTCGGGAAGTATTGTCAATGAACTAGAGCTTAAATTGGAAAGAAAAGATTTTGAAAGTGCCAAACTGTACTTTAAACTAAAAAAGTATGAGGCCGCCATCGTCACTTTGGAAAATTTCATTAAGGAATTTCCAGGTTCTTCTTTTCAAGAAGAGGCTTTCTTCTTGACTATTCAAACAGCCCATGATTATGCGCAAGTAAGCATTCGTTCCGTTCAAAATGAACGTTTTGAATCGTGCGTAGATAAGTATCAATCTTTTGTTGATAAATATCCTAATAGTGACTTTTTGGAAGCAGCCGAAAAATATTATGTAAATAGTACAGATTTTTTATCTAAATTTGCCACTCGAAATAATTAAATATTATGGCTACTAACGCGTCTCTCAAAACAAGAGAAAGTTCTATACTTTCAGAACCCACAGAAAATATTTTTGAATCTTTGGTGATCATAGGCAAACGTGCCCGACAAATTTCAAGTATTCAAAAAGAAGAATTGAATGGAAAATTGGCTGAATTTGCCTCTACTGTAGATAATCTAGAGGAAATTTTTGAAAACAGGGAACAAATTGAGATTTCTAAATTTTACGAGCGGATGCCCAAGCCAACTACAACAGCGACTGAAGAGTTCCTCAACGACGAGGTAATATTCAGAAGGCGTGATGAAGATGATACAGAGGGCATAAAACTGTAACCTGTCCAGGCCTATGTTGGCAGGAAAAAAAATACTTTTAGCCGTCAGCGGATCAATTGCAGCCTACAAAGCAGCGTTGATCGTCCGTTTATTAATCAAAGAACAAGCTGAAGTGCGAGTCATCATGACAGAGAGTGCCAAAAGTTTTGTCACTCCCATTACCCTCTCAACACTATCAAATCAACCCGTTTATAGCTCCTTTTATAAGAATAATTCAGAAGAGTGGCACAATCATGTAGCCCTTGGTCTTTGGGCAGATGTACTGATCATTGCGCCTGCTTCAGCCAATACCCTCTCGAAAATGGCCCAAGGCTTGTGTGATAATTTTCTATTGTCCGTCTATCTATCCGCAAGATGCCCTGTCTATTTTGCTCCGGCAATGGATCTAGATATGTTGGCGCATGCAGCTACTCAGAAAAATATTGATCTTCTGGTCTCTCGTGGAAACCATCTCATTGGCTCCGATGTAGGCGAACTTGCCAGCGGTCTGAACGGTAAAGGAAGAATGGCCGCTCCAGAAAGTATTGTCAATGTCCTCATAACGCATTTTAAAACAGGGGTCTTTCATAATAAAAAAGTCCTAATCACCTCAGGTCCTACCTATGAAGCCCTTGATGCGGTACGGTTTATTGGAAATCATTCATCAGGTAAAATGGGATATGCCTTGGCCACCTTATTTGCTGAGCAAGGGGCTCAAGTTGTGTTTGTTTCTGGTCCGGTAAAAAACTATCCTGAACACGAACACATAGAGGTTGTTAAAGTTACCTCAGCCGATGAAATGTTGATGGTATGTAAAAGCCAATATGTAGACATAGACTTCGCGGTTTTTGCTGCTGCCGTCGCCGATTATAAACCCAGCAAAGTCTTTGATAAAAAGCATAAAAAAAATGGTGCGTCTATAAATTTAACTCTGATTGAAAATCCCGATATTGCCCAAGAATTAGGTAAAATGAAAACTAAAAAACAAATCCATGTCGGATTTGCCTTAGAAACCCATAATGAAGAAGCCTTTGCTAAGGAAAAAATAAAGCGCAAAAATTTTGATCTTATTGTTCTAAATTCCTTGCAGGACCAAGGTGCCGGTTTTGGCCAAAATACCAATAAAATTACCGTTTATGATCGCTTTGAAAAACAATTCCCTTTTGAATTAAAGCATAAAAAAGAAGTCGCTCAAGACATATTGAAATTAATGGCAAGCTATGCTTAGGCTCACCACATTGATTTTTTTTTTAATCCCAACGGCACTTATGAGTCAAGAGTTGAATTGTCGTGTAATCGTCAATGCGCAAGCGATTCAAAGCAGTGACCCAAGTACGATTTCAGAAATGGAAGTTACTTTTAGTGAATTTCTCAATAATACAAAATGGACCTCTGATCAGTTTAAAATAGAAGAGAGAATTAATTGTAATATTGTACTGACATTGACCGAAGAAAGTGATCCTGCGCTAGGACGGTACGAAGCCTCCGTACAGGTCCTCTCCTCTCGACCTGTATACAACACCAATCATGAAACGATCCTGTTAAATTTTGGTGATCGAGATTGGGCATTTGAATATGTTAATTCTCAACCGATCATCTATAATGAAAATAGCTTTATTGACAACCTTTCTTCTCTCCTATCGTATTATGCTTTGGTCATTATAGGCTTAGATTATGATTCATTTGGAAAATTACGTGGAGAGCCTTACTTCAATTTGGCTTGGCGGGTAGTGACCAATGCCCAAAATTCTGGTTTTATCGGATGGGATCAATTCAATAGCATCAGAAATCGTTATTGGTTAGTAGAAAATCTATTAAATGCTCAAATGAAACCCATTAGAGAGGCCAGTTATCAATATCACCTGCAAGGAATGGATCATTTTTTAGAAACCCCTGATGAAGCCAGAAAGATGATCTCTGAAAGCATCCAAAAAGTACTTAAAGTCAACCAAGCAAGACCCCGTTCGATACTTACGATCAGCTTTCTGGATGCCAAAACTGACGAGCTCAGTCGAATATTTTCAAAAGGAGATCCAGCCCTTCGCAAAAGGACTTACAATATGCTGGTAAATATTGATCCTACAAAGCGTTCAGATTTTGCTGAGATGATTAAATAATGCCCAGTCGACAAGTCAAAATATCCTTATCCGATCTAGAAAGCCATTTTCAAGAATGGCTCACATTTATGCGCAGAGATGGTGCGGTAATATTTGGAAAAATGACTAGTATTGAAGGAAATAAAATTTTATATCAAAATTCATCTATGAAAAGTGCCCTCATATTGCGCTCAGAATTAGATGAAGTTTGGAAAGATGTAAAAACCTGATCTAAATGATCAAATCGCTTTCAATTGTCAATTTTGCTTTAATCAAAGAATTAGAACTGACTCCGGCCGTGGGGCTCAATGTCATTACGGGAGAAACGGGGGCCGGAAAATCAATTATGCTGGGCGCCTTAGGCCTGCTGATGGGCCATCGGGCAGACAGCAAAGCACTCTGGGATATTACTAAAAAATGCCAAATTGAGGGGCATTTTGAAATCTCCGACTATCTACTTCAACCTTTTTTTGAAGCCTACGATCTAGACTATGAAACAGAGACCATCATACGTCGAGAGATTTCTCCCAACGGAAAAAGTAGGGCCTTTATCAATGATACACCGGTAAATTTAGAGGTACTTAAAAACTTTGCCTTGAAACTCATGGACATCCATTCTCAACATGAGTCCTTAAATCTAGGAAATCATCAATACCAGCTTGAAGTATTGGATCAGTTCTCTCTTAACGCACAACCGCTCCAAGCCTACAGAGAGGCCTTTGAGGACTACCAACAGAGAAAAAAAGCACATGACGCGTTGGTTTTATGGCATCATAACTCCAGAAAAAACCAAGATTATGAGCGTCATAATCTCCAAGAATTAGAAGATGCAGGATTAGATCTCATTGATTTAGAGCTATTAGAACAAAATTTAACCACGATGCAACATGCAGAGGAAATTAAACTAAAGCTCTCTCAAGCGATACAAATATTAGATGAGGAAGAATTTGCCGTCATCAAACAACTGGAACTTTTAGATGCATTGATGATATCCATCAGCAGTCTGTCCGGAAGGTTCAAAGAGGTTCAGGGAAGGGTTTCCAGCTCATTGATTGAATTAAAAGATATTTTTGAAACCTTCCTTGAGGAACGAGAACGGATCGAATTCGATCCCCAACGAATAGCCGAACTGAACGAACAACGCTCACTCATTTATCGCTTGCAGCAAAAGCATGAACTTCATACTATCAAAGATCTCATTGATTTAAGGGAGCAATTATCTAAAAAACTTGACGAAATAGATCAGCTCGATGAAAGACTTGCCACCTCCAAGGAGCAAATGAACCTTGCCTTGAATCAAGTGATGAAGCTTGGAAAAGTACTTTCAAAACTTCGGCATCAATCAGCCCTGAGTTTTGAGCGAAAAATAGCTGATATCATTCATGAAATTGGGATTGAAAATGGTCAAGTAAAAATTGAACTAGAAGCCATTGAACCCAATAAAAATGGGATCAATAAATGTACCATACTTTTTTCAGCCAATAAAGGTGTGGCACCCAAATCGCTTAAAAATGTAGCCTCTGGTGGTGAATTGTCTCGGCTCATTTTTGCCATAAAATATTTAATTGCAGATAAAATTGCGTTGCCTACCCTTATTTTTGATGAAATCGATACGGGAGTCTCTGGAGAAATTGCAATTAAAATGGTCAAAATGATGAAATCTATGGCTAAAAATCATCAGGTCATCTCCATCAGTCATTTACCGCAATTTGCGGCAGGGGGCGATGCTCATTTCTTTGTCTATAAAGATCATAGTGCAGATAAGTCGGTCACCAAAATCAAAGAATTGGCTGCTGAAGAACGTATCGAAGCGATCGCCAAAATGATCGCAGGAGCACATCCTACTGAGAGTGCGTTTAAAAGTGCGCGGGAATTATTATCATTACCCCAATAAAGAAATAGTTTTCGTTATTTTTGCAACTTAAATATAACAAAATGGCATATAATTTATTGAAAGGTAAAAGGGGAATTATTTTTGGCGCCCTAGATGAGAGCTCAATTGCTTGGAAAGTAGCCCTCAAAGCGCATGAAGAAGGAGCTCAATTCACTTTAAGCAATGCACCTATCGCCATGAGAATGGGTGAAATTAATAAGTTAGGTGAAATTTGTAGTGCGGAAATCATTCCTGCTGATGCCACTTCTCTAGAAGACCTTGAGCACCTGATCAGCAAATCTACTGAGGTCTTAGGAGGGAAATTAGATTTCGTTCTTCATTCGATAGGTATGAGTCCCAACGTTCGTAAGAAAAAATCATATGGAGATTTGAACTATGATTGGTTTCAAAAGTCACTTGATGTTTCGGCCCTTTCTTTTCATAAAGTAATGCAGGTAGGTGAAAAACTAGATGCATTCAATGAATGGGGTTCCATTTTAGCCTTGTCCTATATTGCTGCGCAAAGAACTTTTCCCGATTATTCCGATATGGCACAAGCCAAAGCCGTTTTAGAATCCATCGCTAGAAGCTATGGCTATCGATTGGGTCAAAGCAAAAAAATAAGAGTGAATACCATTTCTCAGTCCCCGACTTGGACCACTGCAGGCTCAGGAGTTCCTGGATTTGATATATTTTTTGACTACGCAGATAAAATGTCTCCTCTAGGAAATGCCTCTGCCGAGGCATGCGCAGATTATTGTGTTACATTATTCTCCGACTTCACCAAAATGGTTACCATGCAAAATCTCATGCATGACGGCGGATTTTCAACTTCAGGCATGACCGATCAAATTGTAGAAACACTGCGGAAATAAGGTTAAATTCCAAAAAAATCAGGTGATCAATTTTATTGAAAATTAGAGTTTTTTAGTCTGCTCTTTATTATTTTATCTACATTGATCAAAGAAACGATAAGTTCATCAATCTGTAAATCATTCATAAATTAAATTCACGGCATGGTTACCTTTCCTAACTCGAAAATTAATCTTGGACTGAACATTCTCAACAAAAGAGCGGATGGTTATCATGACATTGAAACCTGTTTGTACCCCATACTTTGGCACGATATTTTAGAGATTGTTCCCGCAAAATCATTTTCTTTTGTTCAAACGGGGCGCACCATTCCTGGTGAACCGACGCACAACCTTTGTGTAAAGGCCTATGAGCTCATTAAAGAACGTCACAGTATACCAAATATCAGCATTCACTTACATAAAATCATCCCGATGGGCGCTGGCTTAGGTGGGGGCTCCGCGGATGCTGCATTTGTCCTGAAGATGCTCAATCACCTTTTTTCATTAAAAATTTCCAGTCATCTACTTAAGGATTATGCCAGTCTATTGGGGAGCGATTGCCCCTTTTTTATAGATAATTTACCTGCTATTGCTTCCGGGACAGGCACGAAATTGGAGCTTTACGAACTCAACTTATCAAAATATTACATTATTGTAATATTTCCTGATCTTCACACGAGTACCTCAAATGCTTATGCCAACATCCAGCCCAAAACACCAGAAAATTCATTGAAAGTCTCCCTAAAAGATTTAAAAAAATGGCAATCCCATCTCCACAATGACTTTGAGGAGCCCTTGTTCAAAGATGCGCCTACTTTATCTGATATAAAATCTCAGCTCTACGATCAAGGGGCTTTTTATGCTGCTATGAGCGGTTCAGGGTCTGCCATTTATGGCTTATTTGAGCAACCTCCAGCAGTAAGGGCTTTTCAAAAACATGAATGCATCCTGCGGTCATTGGCACTTCCGGCTTAATCACCTTAAGATATCAGTTTCAAGTGCTTTCCTTTTTCTTTTGCGATTGAGTACTGGATACAACAATACGGAAGACAAAATCAACCCTGTACCCAAATAAAAACCTCCACTCATTTTCTCGCTGTCACCGAAAACCAATAATGCCAAAATAATCCCATAAATAGGCTCCAAATTAATGGTCAAATTGACAAAAAAAGCTGAGAGTCGTTTCATCAATTTGATCGAATAGGAAACCGCAAATACGGTACAAACACTCGCCAATACCAATAGCCACATACCCTGCTCTAAAGTCGGCCATTCAAAAGTTTCGTTCGTCACATAAATGAGATAGAAAGGAAGACCTATGCCGGTAAACATACAAGCGAATATCATTTCATAAAAGGTGATGACAAAGTGATCATCGCTTTTTATCAATGAAACATTAATGATTGAAAAAAGTGCTGCTAAAATAGCGGCCACTATCGCGAAAGACAATCCTAAGAAATATTGGATCTCCATATTAAAAACAATTACAATTCCCACTAAGGCTAATAAACTCAAAAAAACTTCGAACAACTGTATTTGCTTTTTAAAAAAAAGAGGCTCAATAATACTGGTCCAAAAGGAGGTCGTCGCCATACCTACCAAACAAACAGCTGCAGTTGATATTTTTGCTGATAAAAAAAAAAGCACCCAATGAGCGGCCAATAGCAACCCAACAATACATGTTTTCAATAAAGCACGACGCGAACTCAACAAAAAGGATCTCTTCAGCGCAAATAGAATAATGGCCAATAAAAAGGCAGCGATACCTGTACGATAAAAGACGATTTCAACCGGCGTCAGATCAATTAACAAGCCAATAACCGCTGTGAAACCCCATATAAGTACGATGAAATGGAGAAATACAATATCTTTAGTTTTTTGCTTCATCTAGGAACGGTACGATATAAAACCACGCCTACCAGTCCGAAAATTATGTTCGGCATCCACACCGCCAAAAAGGGACTGTTAAAAGTGTTGGCTTCTGCTAAAGCCCTTGAAAGCATGAAAGCGATCACAAATAAAAAGGCTATTAGAAATCCCAATGCAATCTGCACACCTGTTCCTTGCCTTGATTTTTTTGATGATACGATAATGCCAATGAAGGTTAAAATAATCACTGAAAATGGAGACATGAACCTAATGTACTTTTCAATTTTATAGATATCTACATCGGCTGATCCTCTTAAGGTCTGTTGATCAATATGATCATTCAGCTCACTCATAGTTAAGGTCTCCCACAATCTTTCTTGACTCTCAAAATCGACAGGTGATACATTCAGTACGGTATCCATAGCATCTCCACTATAAATCATTTCACCCGCCTCGTTAAAGACGCGTCTGTCCCATCTATTCAGCCGCCATTTATGACTTGCGGTATCCCATTTCATGGTCCGAGCATAAAGCTTTTCATTCAAAATGCCATTTTCGATCTGCTCTAAGGTGATATTATAACCTACATTACCTCGGTTATTATATCTATCCATATAAATGTAAAGGTCCGGAGCCACCCGAATATGAATGTTTCGATCGTTAAAATAAAACGCTTTTTTCACATATTGAAGCTCAAAAGCAATCCGAAATTTATTGGTCTCAGGAATGAGATAGGCGTTCGCTAAAAAACTTACGCCTCCAATCAGTACAGCTCCGATAAAATAGGGCAGCATGAATCTTTTAAAACTAACCCCACTAGCCATTATGGCAATTATTTCTGTTTTTGCAGCTAACTTGGCGGTGACGAATACGGTAGCAATAAACACGATAATAGGTGTTAAAAAGCTGGCCATATAAGGTATATAGGTCAAAAAGTAATGTAAAATCTCATCACTGGCTACATTGCTTTTAATAAAATTGTCATTCTTTTCCGTAAAATCAATAACGACAATGACAAAAATCAAGATGGACATCACAAATATGAAAGCCCCTAAGAACTTTTTAAGAATGTAGACATCAAGTTTTTTCATACAATGATCACAACCTATTGGCTAATTTTTCCACCATCCTGTTTTTCCATAAACTAAAGTCTCCTTCAATGATATGCTTTCTAGCCGTTTTAACGAGCCACAAATAAAAACTAAGATTATGAATACTTGAAATTTGAGCCCCTAAAATCTCATTGCTAATGATCAAATGCCTCAAATAAGCTTTGGAATGTAGGGTGTCTAAATACCCTCCCAAATTGATATCTATAGGTGAGAAATCATTTTTCCACTTCTCATTTCGAATATTGATGATCCCCTCAGAAGTGAAAAGCATCCCATTTCTAGCATTTCTTGTAGGCATTACACAATCAAACATGTCTACTCCTAACGCAATGCATTCCAAAATATTGACTGGCGTGCCTACACCCATCAAATAACGGGGTTTGTCCTTAGGTAAAATACCGCATACAAGTGCCGTACTTTCATACATCATTTCATGTGGCTCACCTACCGATAATCCCCCAATGGCATTACCTTCTTGATTTTGTTCGGCAATGAATTCTGCGGACTGCTTCCGTAGGTCATGATACGTGCTTCCTTGCACAATAGGAAAGAATGTTTGGCCAAATCCATACAGTGGTTCCGTTTCATCAAAACGATCGACACATCTTTTCAGCCATCTATGCGTCATGTGCATAGAGTTTTCGGCGTATTCTTTTGAACAGGGATAGGGCGTACACTCATCGAAGGCCATGACAATGTCAGCACCAATCTTTCGCTGGATATCGATGACATGCTCGGGTGAAAAATCATGATATGAACCATCGATATGAGATTGGAATCGAACTCCCTCTTCTTTTATTTTTCGATTGGCCCCCAAAGAATATACTTGGTAGCCTCCGCTGTCGGTTAAAATAGGATGCTCCCAGCCCATAAATTTATGTAAGCCTCCCGCACCTTGAATGATGTCCATACCAGGTCTCAAATACAAATGGTAGGTGTTTCCTAAAATAATCTGCGCTTCGATATCGATCTCAAGCTCGCGATGGTGGACCGCTTTAACCGTTCCTGCTGTACCTACAGGCATGAAGATGGGTGTTTCGATGGGACCATGTGCGGTCGCTAAAACGCCGGCTCTCGCATCACTTTTTGTATCGGTATGTAAAAGATCAAATTTCATAAAGAATACAAAAATACGCTTTTGCTTGAAAGATGATCCTATAAAATTTGTTAATCCCTCGAGAAAAAATATTCTATTACAGATAGTCTAGCTGATCGTTCCCGTATGAGTATTTTTATGAACATTTCAATTTCTTCGACTTTAAGCTGAGTAAGGATGGTAAATCAAAAAATCGATCACATAAATTATTTTTATGCTAAAACCCCATCATTAGTAAAGTACAAATTAGGTAAATATTTGAAAAATAAAACCTAATGACTTTGCCTTCTGTACATCAGGATACTTTTAAATGCCTCATGCTAAGGAAGGGGCAAAGTTGAAAATAAAACTTCTATAATAGTCCAGGTGAAAGGCTAATGAGGCCTCTAAGCCTACTCTACCTCCTAGAAAGGTAGCTCATCGCTAAAAAAATATTAAACCTGTTTAGGGATTTTTACGTGACCCTTGAGCATTATGTTTTTACTTGTTTGCGAGTCTTTTATGGCCTATATTCGCTTAATTCAGCCTTTTTCATTCATCGAGTCGTCAATTTGAATACCATGAAAAAAACATTAGACTGAAGTCCCTAAATTTTTAATTTAAAGTCATATTAAAATAAAAACATTGATTTGAATGCCGCGCTGATAAAAAATTACTTTCCCGAAATAAGTAAATCCCAAGAAGAAAAATTCATACAACTACAAGATTTATATGAATTTTGGAACAAACAAATAAATGTCATTTCTAGAAAAGACATTCAAGAACTCTATATCAGACATGTTTTACACAGTTTGGCCATTGCTAAATTCATTCAATTCAAACCAAAAACAAGCATTCTTGATATCGGTACAGGGGGTGGATTTCCGGGCATCCCGCTCGCACTACTTTTTCCACAGTCCACCTTTCATTTGGTCGACTCAATGGCCAAAAAAATCAAAGTGGTGAAAGAAATTAGTGCTGAATTGGGATTAGAAAATGTCACCAGTGAACATGCTCGAGTAGAAAAAATAGCCGGTGAATTTAATTTTGTCGTCAGCAGAGCCGTTGCTCCGGCTCGAAAAATATGGCAATGGACACATCAAAAAATAAAAATTAGCGCATCTGCTGAAAACACTAATGGTATCATTGCTCTAAAAGGAGGTGATCTAGAGATTGAAATGAAAGCCCTCAATAAATCTCATCAGGAAATAAACATAAAAGATTATTTTGAAGAACCTTTTTTTGAGACTAAAAAAATTATTTATATTCCATTATGAATGCAGAAGAATTCAGGAAGCATGGACATCAAGTAATCGATTGGGTCGCCAATTACTTGGAGAACATAGAGCAATATCCTGTAAAGTCACAAGTCAATCCAGGAGACATTGCTGCTACCCTACCTATGCTTCCTCCGGAACAAGGAGAACCTTTTGAACATCTCCTTTCGGATGTAGAAGAAAAAATATTACCCGGCATCACTCATTGGCAACATCCAAATTTCCATGCTTATTTCAATGCCAATGGAAGTTATGCTTCCATACTGGCAGAATTGATTACGGCTGCCATTGGTGCACAATGTATGATCTGGGAGACTTCTCCAGCCGCAGCAGAACTAGAAGAACGCGTCATGAAATGGCTGATAAACATGACCGGTCTACCCCAAAGTTGGGATGGGGTCATCCAAGATAGCGCGAGCACAGGTACCCTGGTTTCTATACTTACCGCTAGAGAAAAAATCACCCGCTTCAACATCAATAATCACGGGTTTTCGAATGAGAAATTAAGAATTTATTGTTCCGCTCAAACCCATAGTTCGATAGATAAATCAGTAAAAATTGCGGGTATTGGGTTAGATAATTTAGTAAAAATTCCTGTAGATAATCAAATGGCGCTCTTGCCCCATTTATTAGAAAAGGCCATTAAAGCCGATTTGGCTTCGGGTAAAATTCCTTGTTGTATCATTACCACACTGGGCACAACGGGTACGACGGCTATGGATCCACTGGAGGCCATTGCTAACATCGCAGTTAAATATAATGTCTGGCATCATGTAGACGCGGCTTATGCAGGGGCCGCTTTTGTACTTCCCGAATACAGACATTTTCTAAAAGGAATAGAAAAAGCAGATACTTATCTTTTTAATCCTCATAAGTGGATGTTTACCAATTTTGATTGTACGGCTTATTTTGTAAAAGACAAAGGTGCCTTAATTCAAACATTTGAAATACTACCTGAATATTTAAAAACAAATACAAGAGGGAAAGTAAATGATTACAGAGATTGGGGCATACCCCTTGGACGTAGGTTCAGAGCATTAAAATTATGGTTTGTGATCCGGGAATACGGTGCCTCCGGCATCCGTACTAAAATCAAGGAGCATATTGCGCTTGCGGCGTGGCTCGAACAACAAGTGAATGATCATCCTGATTTTGAAATGGTCGTCGATAGAGTGATGAGTTTGGTCGTGTTTAGGTGTGTTAAACACTCTGATTTGGAAAAAAATAATGCCGTCAACGCTCACATTGTAACCGCCGTCAATGCCTCTGGTCAGGCCTACATTACGCATACGAAGGTAAATGATCAATACGTACTTCGTGTAGTTACCGGTCAGACCCATATTCAAAAGCACCATGTTGAAAAGCTGTGGAAGCTGATTCAGCAGATTGCTCAATAATATAGATCTGTTTGCCCCTAAAATACCTCCAGGCAAAAGTCTAGATTTTAGTAAAAAAAATAGTACTACAACATTCATGGAGCCATGAATGAAACCAAAGAATATAGTTCAAGCAAAACCTCATACTAATGATGGTAGTCTCAGCGAAATCAAATATTTTGTAAAACCTATTTTAAAAGCTTCATCATTACTGAAAAAATGACTGATTAACCTAAGCGAATAATAAAATATGATCGTGTGCCCTTTCATGGGACATAGTCGAAGAATAGCATAAAAAAATAGACCGCAATTTATCGCTTCATGTGAACCTATAGGTTTCTTACTTTATTAGGTGTGGCACATAGTAGTACTTTGAAGAAATATGTAGCCACGGATGGGTCAAGTAACCACATAAATAAAATAAACAACTTAAAATCATAAAAAAACATTAAAAAATGATGTTATTCTTCCGTGGGTAACAAGTGTTACACATTATCTAAAAAAATTCTATTATAATTACAATGATTTATGGTTGGTAAGGGGTTCTTTTAAGTTTTATACTTGGAGAACCCTTTTTTTATATAATTATCATAATTTAATGAT
>CAJJCN010000043.1 GCA_905182655.1 Flammeovirgaceae bacterium UBA4465 | reverse complement strand
TCAAAACAATCCTTGTCCACAAGAGTTCGTTGCTGTAAATGATAGCTTTGGTGAGAGCGGAACACCCGATCAATTACTAGAAAAATATGGCTTAAGTACCGAAAACATTATTTTAGCAGCTAAAAGAGCCATCGAGAGAAAATAAACATACTTAACATACAATACCTAAAATAAGTCCAATTTGTCCAAATCCTTAACTCAACGTCAATTTTTACAATTGGTGGCTCAAACTTCTGAAGAGCCACTCATGGTAGAAGTTGCCAGTGCTGAAGGTTGTTACATCTACGATCAACAAGGAAAAAAATATTTTGATCTTATCGCGGGTATTGGGGTGAGTAGTGTTGGACACCGACACCCAGCCGTCATTGATGCCATTAAGGTTCAAGCAGATAAAAATCTTCATGTCATGGTTTTTGGTGAATTTATCCAAACACCGCAAGTAAAATTGGCAGAAGCCTTGTGCAAAACACTCCCAGATCCGCTTGAAGTAACCTATTTTGTCAATTCTGGAAGTGAAGCTGCTGAGGGTGCTCTCAAATTAGCCAAACGATATACGGGACGCTTCAAAATGATTTCTTGCATCGATGGTTATCATGGATCCAGTCACGGGGCGCTATCCGCAAGCGGCAATGAAGTGCTGAAACAAAACTTTCGTCCCCTGCTTCCAGGATTTCAACACATCGATTTCGGTGATACAACCTCCCTTGATTTGATCGATTTTAAAACTGCAGCGGTTATCATAGAAACAGTGCAAGGAGAAGCGGGTGTTCGAATGGCCAATAAGGCCTATTTTAAAAAGTTACGTGAAAAATGCTCTGAGACAGGTGCGCTATTAATACTCGATGAAATACAATGTGGCTTTGGTAGAACGGGCAAACTTTGGGCATTTGAGCACTATGGCATCCAGCCCGACATTCTGCTGGCGGCCAAAGGTATGGGCGGCGGTATGCCCATAGGCTGCTTCATCAGTTCAAAAGAAATCATGAGTTCATTAAAACAAAACCCTATCCTTGGGCATATCACCACTTTTGGGGGCCACCCTATAAGCACTGCTGCTTCGCTAGCGACCCTAGAAACCATTCAAAATGAAAACTTAATCGATCAGGTAGCTGGAAAAGCCTTGTTGTTTAAGAAATTACTCAGACATGATCTGATCAAGTCTATTCGAAATCAGGGATTGCTCATGGCCGTAGAATTCGAATCTTATGAAGTTCTTAAAAGAATCATTGACAGAGCCTTAGAAGCTGGGATTATCACAGACTGGTTCTTGTTTTGTAACAACAGTATGCGGATCGCCCCACCCCTTACTATTTCAGAAATTGAGATCAAAGAAGTTTGCCAAACTTTAATAAAGTCAATTGAATGGGTATCTAAAAACCCTCTCAGTTAATTAGACCTTTTTAATAATAAAAAAAGGAATGCGCATCAACACATTCCTTTTTCTCCAATGAATATAACCTAAATTATACCTCAGCAGATTTAACTGTTTTTATAATCACTGCTGCAATTTTATAAGGATCACCGTTGGAAGCAGGTCTTCTGTCTTCGAGCCAGCCCTTCCAATTTTTCTCAACAGTCATTAAAGGGATTCTTATCGAAGCACCTCTATCAGATACACCATAGCTGAAATCTGTAATGGCAGCCGTTTCATGCTCACCTGTCAATCTCTTATCATTATCTGCACCATAAACGGCAATATGTTCTTCAACCGTAGGTCTAAAAGCTTCACAAATTTGATCGTATGTCTCTTTGCTTCCACAAGTACGCAACATTTCGTTAGAGAAGTTAGCATGCATACCTGAACCATTCCAATCCGTCGCTCCTAGGGGTTTGGGATGCCAATTGATGGCCAATCCGTACTCTTCTCCTAATCGCTCAAGTAAATATCTTGCCACCCACATCTCATCTCCTGCTTGTTTTGCTCCTTTAGCAAAACATTGGAATTCCCATTGACCTACAGCCACTTCTGCATTAACGCCTTCAATATTAATCCCAGCATCAATGCACAAATCGATATGCTTTTCTACTATTTCTCTTCCAAAGGCATTCGAAGCACCTACCGAACAATAAAATTGTCCTTGCGTTGTCTGATCATGTGGAAAGCCCAGAGGTAATTTGGTTTCAGGATCCCATAGAAAATATTCTTGCTCAAAACCAAACCAAAAATCAGCATCATCGTCATCGATCAAAGCTCGACCATTGGAAATATGAGGCGTTCCATCGGCATTGAGCACTTCGGTCATCACCAAAAATCCATTTCTTCGGGTAGGATCAGGATAAATAGCTACTGGCTTAAGTAAGCAATCAGAAGACCCCCCTTCTGCTTGAAGCGTAGAGCTTCCATCAAAGGACCATATGGGACAATCTTTTAACTTTCCTCCAAAATCGGCTTCTATTTTTGTCTTACTTCTCAAATTAGCCGTAGGCGTATAACCATCTAACCAAATGTATTCAAGTTTAGATGAGGGCCTTTGAAGAATATTTGCTTTTGTCATAACAAGGTATAATTTTAGGTGATTTTTAAATTTTTTTAATTAATTACATTAAATCAAGGTTTATTTTTAACCTATTTCTCCAATAATTACTAATTTAATTTGAAGCAAAGGTAAAAAATAAACCTCAATTAGAAAATAGTAAAACTTTTTATTTGCCTATTTCTCTTATTTTGATCATTTGGTTAGTTAGAAGCTGTAGACTGCCGCCAGTACAAATGACGACAATGAGGAGCCTGCTGTTCCCTCTCCATCAACAAACCCATCGTATGACAAAGCATCTAATCTGATTTCCGGTATGATGGTTAAACTTCCACTCGTAATCGGAGCACTGAGTGTAGTTGCAAAAACACTTTCATCTCCAGCAATCGCTACGCCATTACCATCACTAAAATATTCTCCTCTTGCGCCTAATGCGAAGGCATCAGAAACCGCCAATTGTAGATAGCCTGCAGCACCATAAAAATCTCCCGAAGCATCACCTGTCTGAGACGTTGCATTGATACCCAAATAAAAGGATTCACTTAAATCCCATCCCGTAGTCAAGTCTATTTGAAAAAAATCTTCACTTGATAAGACGTTCAAATAAGCACTACCCGCATCAGTTGAATACCCTATTTGAAGACCTCCCACATAATCATTTGAAGGATTGAAATCGGTATAATCTGTCGGATTCATAACCGCAACAGCAAGACTCCAATTATCACTTAACGTGAAATCAGCTTTCAAACCCGTATGCGAAAAAGGTCCATAAGAAAACATGTATGAGGTTGAGTAATTAAAATTGGCGGTAGGAGAAATCACCTCATAACCTAAAAAGGTATTGAAATTACCTAAAGTTAATTTGAAGTTATCAGTTACGTTGTAATAAGCATAAAGCTGGTTGACAATATTGAGTGCTGGACCAGAAGCAAATACGGCATCTGCACCTCTTGGGCCAAAAACAAGATCTGCTACAAAACCTGCCTTTTCACCTTCGTATCCCATCACCAAATTAGCCATACCTAAAGAAAAACCCGGTGCATTCGCAAATGATGAAGTAGGCGCCAAAGTTCCTATTGTATCCATAGCATCATTGGTACCCCCACTCAAATTGGTCCTGAAATAGGTATCTACTGATCCTGATATAGTAAAAGTAGGTTCCTCTTGTGCTACTGCGGCAGCGGAAATGCCCATCGCTACTGCGATAATCATATTTTTTTTGATTAATTTTAAAAAGTTCATTTTGATTTATTATTTAAAGTGATTTGTTATTTATTAAATTAAACTTGAATAGGTCTTCACAAAGTGATTTTAGCGGTCAACTTTGCGAAGACTTTTTTTTAATTATTCTACTGTAATGGTATAACCTCTGATACCATGCTCGTGACTATCAAGACCTTCTTCCTCATGCTCTTTAGAAACTCGGATACCTGTCGTCATTTTCAAAACGGTGAAGATGATAAAGGCCGCAGGAAAAGCGACTGCTCCTACGATTCCTACAGATGTCAATTGCGTCATAAAAGAGTGATCCGCGTTGGTGGAAAAGATACCCACAGCAAGCGTGCCCCAGATGCCACAGGTCAAGTGTACGGAGATGGCTCCTACGACATCGTCTAATTTTAGTTTATCTAATCCGATTGCTGAGAAAACGACCAAAACACCTGCGACGAGACCCACAATAATGGATGACCCGGGGTTGATTACATCTGCACCAGCAGTAATCCCCACTAAACCTGCAAGAATTCCATTGAGGACCATACCTAAGTCCATTCTTTTGAAGACAAAATAACTAGTCACAAAACCACCTATCCCTCCAGCACAAGCGGCAAGGCAAGTAGTAACCAAAACAAAAGAAGTCAGTGCTGGATCAGCTGAAAGTACAGATCCACCATTGAATCCAAACCATCCTAACCATAGCAAAAAGACGCCAATAACCGCCAAAGGCACACTAGAACCTGGTTTGTCGATTACTTTACCATCTACGTATTTTCCTAATCTAGGTCCCAATACAATGACACCCGCCAAAGCGCCCCATCCACCTACAGAGTGAACCAGCGTTGAACCTGCAAAATCATAAAAGCCCATCATATCAAGAGCGCCTCCGCCCCATTTCCAACTTCCGATGAGAGGATATACAATACCCACAAAAATTACGGTAAATATTAAATAAGATGACAATTTGATTCTTTCAGCTACCGCACCTGAAACAATCGTGGCAGCTGTTGCTGCAAACATTCCTTGAAATAGAAAGTCTGTCCAATAAGTATAACCGGCACCCGCGTAACCTGCTGAAACATCCGCATCTTCAGGAGCCCCCCAAAACATCGACCAACCTGCGGAATCAAAGGCAAACCAGCCAGAGCTTCCCTCTGCAAATCCTGGATACATTAAGAAAAAACCAAGACTCGCATACGATAGAAGACCAATAATAGGAGTTAAAGTATTTTTAAATAAGATGTTGACCGTATTTTTGGCTTGGCCAAATCCTGCCTCTACTCCTGCAAATCCTAAGTGCATAATAAATACCAGAGCAGTGGCTAACATCATCCATATGTTATTGGCAGTAAGAAGGTTTGCCTCAATGGCAGCAGCAGTAGCTGCGTCAATACCTCCACCATCTTGTAATGCGTCAAAAAAAGTTAAAATTGTTGATTCGTTTTTCATACTTTGTTGTGTTTTAGATTTATAATTTCTATCGAGTTAGGTTATTTACATGGCGAATGTTGTATTGTTTTCGATGAAATAGAAGAGATAGGCTATTTTTTTACCCTATTTGGGTAAAATTTACATTAATTTTAAAAAATATGGTTATTTTTAAAATGTCATTATCGGCAGACCCCGTAAAAAATCATAATTGGAAGTATTATGACTCCTTATCACCCCTTTCAAGACTAAAACTGCCTGAATTTAGCTTTTTAGACTATTGATAAATTTTCAATAAATATATAAAAGAGGAAAAATATGATTAGTGAAAACCTAAAATATTAAAAATATTATAGCTTTTCAATGGAATAGACATCGATTATATATTGGATAACAAACATCTTTAATCTTTTTTTTAGAGTCGATTTAAATCTGGCCATCAATAACTGCTGAAGATCAAGCGTTGTGCGGGGTAAGTGAGCGGTAATAAAAAATCCAAGCAAATAATTGGGCCATAGCTACATTGGATGATCACCCTTTGTTTCAAGACCATAACTATGCTTACCCCTCGAACCTGCACTGCTTAATACTATCGATTAAACTCTTCAGGAGGTTTCAGGAAAAAGCGTTGATACCTGTTATGTCTGCACCAAGAATCAATAAATGAATATCATGTGTTCCCTCATAAGTAACCACAGATTCAAGGTTCATCATATGTCGCATCATGGGAAATTCGCCTGTAATACCCATACCCCCATGTATTTGTCGAGCTTCTCTGGCCACGCTCAGGGCTACCTCGACACTGTTTCTTTTGGCCATTGATATTTGTGGTGTAGTCGCTTTACCTTGCTCCATTAATAGCCCTAGTTTCCAGTTAAGCAATTGTGCTTTCGTGATCTCTGTTAACATTTCTGCTAATTTTTTCTGAATTAACTGGAATGATCCTATCGGTTTCCCAAATTGAATACGCTCTAATGAATATCTGCGGGCTGCATCATAACAATCCATAGCCGCTCCAATCGCTCCCCAAGCAATCCCATAACGAGCACTGTCTAGACATTGCATAGGTGCTCCTAAACCATTTTTCCCCAGCAATAAATTTTCTTTAGGAACCTTGACGTCACTAAAAACAAGTTCTCCTGTGCAAGATGCCCGCAAAGACCATTTCCCATGGGTCTCTGGTGTGGTAAATCCTTCCATTCCCCGTTCTACAATCAAACCATGGATTCTACCCATTTCATCTTTTGCCCAAACAACGGCAATATCAGCATGGGGTGCATTAGAAATCCACATTTTGGCACCATTCAACAAATAATGGTCTCCTTTATCTTCAAATTTCGTCTCCATTCCTGACGGATTTGATCCATGATTAGGTTCTGTAAGACCAAAACAACCCAACATTTCACCTGAAGCCAGTTTGGGTAAAAATTTCTGCTTCTGCTCCTCAGAACCATAAGTATAAATAGGATACATCACCAATGAACCTTGCACAGATGCGGTGGACCGCATCCCCGAGTCGCCCCGTTCTATCTCTTGCATGATAAGCCCATAAGAGATGTAATCCAATCCACCCCCTCCATAGCGTGCCGGGACCGTAGGACCGAAAGCTCCAATCATTCCAAACTTTGACACAATCTCGTTTGGAAAATGATTTCGCTCTGCCCAATCTTCGATAAAGGGTGTAATTTCTTTTTTAACAAAGTCCCTGATGGAAGCGCGAATCATCAAATGTTCTTCGCTCAATAGGTCGTCAAGTTGGTAATAATCTGGAGATTCAAAATGATCCTGATGATTTTTTGCCATTTGATGGCTCGGGGAAGATGAAGTTTTGGACATTTGGTTAACTTTGATGCGCTTTGAATTAATATTCAAATTTACTTTGCAATGCGTTCTCGTATCCTTTTTTTATGAAAAAATATTTGACTAAAAATTTATCATTTTAATCGTGAGTAAAAATTATTATCTCATGATTTTTACCCTCCTTTGGTTTCCCATCTGTGAGGCACAATTATTACTTCGACAAAACTATTTTGACGAACAAAAACAAAATATTGAAAGTGTTTTCAGCATCTCCGTTAATGACTCAACCTTGGAAGGACCTTACCTCGCTTATTATCCAAATGGAAATAAAAAGATTGAAGGATTTTATCATCTAAACGAAGCCGATAGCCTCTGGACCTATTTTCACGAAAATAATTATGAAAAATCTGTTGGTTATTTTTTGAACAATAAGCAACATGGGCTTTGGCAATATTATGACGATTCAGGGATCAAGCAAAGAGAAGTCACCTTCAAAAATGGGCTGAAGAGTGGTATCTACATAGACTATTTTAGCGAACAGAAAATAAAATCATCAGGGGAATTATTAAATAGTAAAAAAGTAGGTCTTTGGAAAGAATATGATCAAGATGGAGCATTGGAAAACACAAAACTGATTCAGAATGATACCGTTGTAGCGTACCGTTACTTTTATCCCAATGGGAATATAAAACAGCAAGGAACAAAAACAAGTAATGTCCGCTCGGGTCAATGGACTCACTTTTTTGTCAATGGTCAAGTTTCAAGCTCTGGGTTTTATAAAGAAAATACGAAAGATGGCACCTGGATTTATCAGAATGAAAAGGGTGTAAAAACAGCTGAGGGAAATTATACCCTAGGTGAAAAACAAGGCCATTGGGATTTTTTTGATGAAAATGGCATCCTCAAAAGTTCAGGAGATTTTTCAAATGACTTAGGTAATATGAAATCTTTCAGCACTACAGGCAATATTCAATCTCAAGGACCCCTTGTAAATGGAAAAAAATCTGGTGATTGGATTTACTTTGATGCTGATGGGAAAATGATCGGTAAAGCCATTTTTGAAAATGGATTAGGCACCTACAAAGGGTTTTATCCTGATGGTGCTTTACATACTACCGGCACCTTAGAAGACGATAAGAAAATTGGCGAATGGATGATCTATGATAAAAAAGGAAATGTGGAAGGCAAGTACACTCCCTTCTATGGGAATTCACTAGAAACCAACTCGCTAACAGATCACGCCCAAATCGACAACCAAATCTTAGAACGGCAAAATCCTGGTTTTTTATATAAACCCAATTTAAATAGATACTTTAATAAACGTAACCAAGAATACAGGGGATTGGTTCTCACCTCGGGACTCCTCAATCCCCTATTTAATCAAATATCTATGGGTCTAGAGTTGTATTTTCAAGAACGTCTGGGTTATGAAATTATTTACAGCTATTATCGTAATCCAATCTTCAAAAAATTTACAGATATCGATGACTATAAGCTGTATGAATATGGTCATAATCTCATAATTAAGCAAAAATTCTATCAAAAAGACAGTGACTTGGGTATGGCTTATTTTGGCCATCAAATTTCTTTCATGCTACACAAGCATCAATTAAATGGGCTAGATCAAACGGCGCTACCTTTTCAACCCCTATTGATCCAATGCAATGAAATAGCACTCGGATATGGTATCTATATAGGATATAAATGGATGAAAAATTCAGACGGAAAAGGTTTTGTCTTAGATGCGTTCGCTGGAGTAAGTGCAGAACTGACAGACTGGGTACCTCTATATGCTGATAACGTCAAATATGATGATTATTTTAGCGACGCAAAACTTGCCCCATCTTTGCTCTCTTTTAACTTGGGTATCATGATCGGTTTTTCGACTAAAAACATAAAATGAAAACACAAAAACACACGCTGATTTTAGGAGCATCTCCAAATCCATCAAGATATGGAAATATCGCTGCACTCAAACTCCATAATGCTGGCAAATCATTCATCCCCGTTGGGATAAAATCAGGACTAATTGCTGGCAAGAAAATAGAAGACCTCAATGCCCTGAAAAAATATGATGACATTGATACCGTGACCCTTTACCTCAACCCAAAAAATCAATCGGCTTATGAAGATTATATCCTTTCTATGAAGCCTAAAAGAATTATTTTTAATCCTGGAACTGAAAACCCTAAGTTCATGGATCGTGCCCAAAACGAAGGTATAGAGGTTTTAGAAGCCTGTACCTTAGTTATGTTAGCTTCGAACACCTACGATTAATCAGCTACATAAGCCTGTTTCTCTACGTACAGCCCGTCCAATACGGAGATTTTTTTTTAGATACAAATCTTTATTCCGATAATCAAAATTTTCTCATGATAATAAGACTATTTTTAATTACTTTTGTTTGTAGAAAATATACTTATGTCAGAAAATAAAGCACCCAATAAATCAGAATACTCAGCCAATAATATTCAGGTTCTGGAAGGACTCGAGGCCGTAAGAAAACGACCGGCGATGTACATAGGTGATATTGGAGTTAAAGGACTTCACCATCTTATCTGGGAAGTGGTCGATAACTCCATCGATGAGGCTTTAGCTGGACACTGTTCGGATATTAATGTTGAAATTAATACCGATCATTCTATTACCGTCACCGATAACGGTAGAGGTATCCCAACAGATCTGCACGAGAAAGAAAAAAGGTCTGCACTTGAAGTGGTTATGACCGTACTTCACGCGGGAGGTAAGTTTGATAAAGACACATACAAAGTGTCAGGTGGTCTTCATGGGGTGGGTGTCTCTTGTGTAAATGCCCTTTCAAGCAAATTGATAGCTACCGTCCATAGGGATGGAATCATTTATCAGCAAGAATACAACAAAGGGATACCTAAATATTCCGTGAAGGAAGTAGGTACTACTGACATTACAGGTACAGTTATTGAATTCCATCCTGATAAAGAAATATTCACGGCTACTGAATATAATTATGAGACCGTCGCCACGAGATGCCGAGAACTTTCTTTTTTAAATGCCGGAATTACCATCACTTTAAAAGATCATAGAGAGCAAGAAGATGATGGATCAACCAAAGGAGAAACTTTTTTATCCACGGGTGGTTTAAAAGAATTTGTTGAGTATTTGGATGTGTCAAGAGAAACTTTAATCCCTCATCCGATTTATATGGATGGTGAAAAAGGTGCCATTCCTGTACAAGTGGCATTGAGTTATAACACCTCTTACACCGAGCATGTCATCTCTTACGTGAATAATATCAACACGATTGAAGGAGGTACCCATATCGCAGGATTTAGACGTGCCCTAACCAGAACCTTGAAATCCTATGCCGATAAATCAGGTATCCTTGATAAAGTAAAAGTCGAAATCACTGGTGATGACTTTAGAGAGGGGCTTACTGCTGTAATATCTGTAAAGGTAGCCGAACCCCAATTTGAAGGTCAAACCAAGACAAAATTAGGAAACTCTGAAGTCAGTGGAGCTGTAGATACTTGCGTTAGTGAGATGCTCAATAACTATTTGGAAGAAAATCCAAAAGAGGCTCGACAAATTGTTCAGAAAGTCGTTTTAGCGGCTCAAGCCCGTCACGCAGCCAGAAAAGCACGTGAAATGGTGCAACGAAAAAATGTTTTAGGTGGATCAGGATTGCCGGGAAAACTAGCAGATTGTTCAAATAAAGACCCTCAGGCCTGTGAAATTTATCTCGTTGAAGGAGACTCCGCTGGTGGATCGGCCAAACAAGGTCGAGACAGGATGTTTCAGGCAATTCTTCCCTTAAGAGGTAAAATTCTTAATGTTGAAAAGGCACAGGAACACCGTATATACGATAATGAGGAAATAAAAAATATGATTACTGCCTTGGGAGTTTCATTCGGTACGCCAGAGAATGAGAAGGCACTTAATATGGAAAAACTGAGATATCACAAAGTCATCATTATGACAGATGCGGATATTGATGGTAGTCATATTAGAACATTAATTTTAACTTTCTTCTTTAGGTATATGAACGATCTGATAGAAAAAGGTTATCTCTACATCGCTTTGCCTCCCCTTTATTTAGTTAAAAAGGGAAAAACAGAAAAATACGCTTGGTCTGATGATGATCGCGATCGTGTCGTTAAGGAAGTTGCAGGCAATGGCAAGGAGGAAAATGTGAGTTTCCAACGGTACAAAGGTTTAGGAGAAATGAATCCAGAACAACTTTGGACGACCACCATGGACCCTAAAAACAGAAGTTTAAAGCAGGTAACTATCGAATCTGCATCTGAAGCTGACCGATTGTTCTCCATGTTAATGGGAGATGAAGTAGCTCCGAGAAGGGAATTTATCGAGAAAAATGCGAAATACGCTAAAATAGATGCTTAGAAGCATTTAATTCAACTTCTTTTGTTTCTATCTTTAGGGGATGAACAATAGTTTATTTCTCCTAATATTAATTTTGCCTTTTGTCTGCCTATCGCAGGAAACTTATTGGCAGCAAGCAGTAGATTACAAAATGGAAATAGATGTCGATGTGGAACACCATCAGTTCTCTGGACATCAAACCCTACGGTATAGCAATAACAGTCCAGATACACTTCATAAAGTTTACTATCACCTTTATTTTAATGCATTTCAGCCCGGTGGCATGATGGATGTGCGGAGTAGATCCATCGAAGACCCCGATAATCGAGTAATGGATCGGATTTCAAAATTGAAGAACGATGAAATTGGATATCATGTCATAGAAAACCTTTCACAAGATGGCACTGAGCTATCATTCAATATAGAATATACTGTACTTGAAGTTCAACTGGCCCATCCCATCTTACCGGGCTCCACTACTGAACTAAATATGAACTTCAAATCCCAAATTCCCGTTCAAATTCGAAGATCGGGTAGAGATAATAAAGAAGGAATTTCTTATTCAATGGCACAATGGTATCCCAAAATCGCTGCGTATGATACTCGAGGATGGCATGCTGATCCTTATGTGGCCAGAGAGTTTTATGCACCTTGGGGTCAGTTCGATGTCACTATTACCATAGATAAAAACTATGTCATCGCGGCCTCCGGGATTTTAGAAAACAATAATGAAATAGGATATGGTTATCAAGACGATCCAGTGATGGTCAAAAAACATAAACGAAAAACACTGAGCTGGCATTTTGTCAACGAAAAAGCGCACGACTTCATGTGGGCAGCAGATCCTGATTATATTCATCAAATAGCTCAAGTGCCTAATGGCCCCAAATTACATTTTTTTTATCAGCCAGGCCTGGCCACAAAACATTGGGAAAATTTACCGAAATTACTCATTGCTGCCTTTCAATATATGAATGAACATTTTGGGGAGTATCCATATACTGATTTCTATGTTATACAAGGAGGAGATGGCGGTATGGAATATCCCATGTCTACGCTCATCACGGGCGAGCGAAAATTGCAAAGTCTGATCGGTGTAACGGTTCATGAGGCTTTACATAGTTGGTATCAAGGCGTATTGGCTACCAACGAAAGCTATTATCATTGGATGGATGAAGGTTACACCAGTTATGCCAGCAGCCTTACCATGGCACATTTAATGGGAGCCGACAATAGCCGATCGAATGCTGGAAATTATACCAATTATTTTAGTTTGGTCTCTAGCGGCAAGGAAGAACCTATGTCCACCCATGCCGATTATTTTGAAACTAATTTTGCCTACAAGAGAGCGGCCTATTCAAAGGGTGCGGTAAGCTTATCACAATTAGGTTATCTGGTAGGTAATGCATGTCTTGAAGAAATTCTATTAACTTATTTTGATCAATGGAAATTCAAACATCCCAACATGCATGATTTCATCAAGGTAGCTGAAAAAACTTCATCTATGGAGTTAGATTGGTACTATGACTATTGGGTCCACTCGGTCAAAACGATTGACTATGGCATTCAAGAGGTTCATTCGGTTGGAGCATCTACGCATATTCAACTCAAAAGAATCGATCCCATGCCCATGCCCATTGATCTGGTCGTTACTTTAAAAAACGGAACCAAAAAGTCTTATTATATCCCATTAGGCATCATGAGAGGTCTTAAGAAATCAGAAAATGCCATGGCGCGTCGAGTAATGAAAGACTGGCATTGGACCCATCCCACTTATGATCTGAGCATAAACATTAATTTATCAGATATAAAATTGATTGAAATTGATCCAAGTAAAAGAATGGCAGATATTGATCGATCCAACAACAGCTATCCCAACGAATAAGTAACTTCAGGGGATCTCAGCCTTCAGGGAGATGACTTGTGTCGTATTGAAAGGATCATTGGTAAATAACGTTAAATTTTTAAATTGACGTCCTTTTCTATTGTTAGGATCCAATTTAATCATCAAAACTGTACTGTCTCCCCCTTCTATGTTTTCATTTTTTAGATCCCAATCAATACATGCGCAGTTAGACTTTATCGACCTTATATTCAATAGATCCATCCCTCTGTTGTATATCTTTAATGTATGAGATTTGGGATGATTCTCTGAAAATTTACCAAAATCTATATGTTGATCGGTCAAGCCTAGTATCGGATAGTCGATTGAATCTACCATCCGAGATGGGCGAGTTTCAAAATATTCTTCGATAGTCGCTACCACACTTATCCGCTTTAAGGGCATCTCGATATCTGTAGTTTTTATTACCAATCCATCTCTCATAAAACCTAAGGCTCCTCTTTGAATAGGATCGTAATCTAAAACGAGGGTCCCCATGGACTTGGGAGGCAAAGTATTGGGTATTATCTCCAATCGAATGAAATCTGGGACCAAAGAGGCATCTGTCAAGAAGGTCATCGGAGTGTCTGAGTTATTAAATATCTTAAATTGTTTTTGAACGGTTTTGTGATGCCATATAGGACCCATATTAAGGAGCTTATAGGTCAAAAAAAGATTTCCATAATGGGCAGGGAATTCCGCCATCATGTTTTTGGTACTATTAATAACATAACCTGTTATTTGTAAGGCGGTACTGGTTCCATCATTACTCACCACATGAATGAGCTTATGGAAAGCTCCAGATCTTTTAGAGGACTTAAAGGATACGGTGATTGAATCTAACGCCTTGGGCGCTATTTTTCCAGCATTCCAATCCGTTACCACACAATCGCATGAAGCTTTAACTGAGGTGATCGAAACACGTTCCTTGCCCTCATTAAAAAAAGTAAAAGTATGGGTAACTTCTTCATTTTCAATCAAGTCACCGAAACGATGAGAGGTCTCAAAAAATTTGAGACTTGACTGTCCGTAGCCAAAGAATGAAGAAAGTATAAAAAAAATAGAAAGGTATCTCATGAAAATATATTCGCAATATTACGTGAAAATTCACAATTTCGCTCGTTAATAATTGATTTCTCAACTAGGAATTATAGGTTTGTAATAAAAAAGAAAAATGGCCAGAATATTAACTGGGATCCAAAGTTCTGGAAAACCACATTTAGGTAATTTATTGGGTGCCATACTTCCTGCGATTGCACTCAGTAAGGAACAACGCAACGACTCCTATTTTTTTATTGCTGATTTGCACTCACTCACCACCATCAAAGATTCTGAACTTAGAAAAGAAAATGTGAGGTCAGTAGCTGCTGCCTGGATTGCCTGTGGATTCGATACTGAAAAAAATACTTTTTATCGTCAGTCAAAAGTCCCCGAAGTTTGTGAATTGGCATGGATTCTTAATTGCTTTACCCCTTTTCCCATGTTGGCTAATGCCCACTCTTTCAAAGACAAATCTGATAAACTCAGTGATGTAAATGCGGGCCTATTTGTATATCCAGTACTCATGGCTGCCGATATCTTGCTTTACGATGCTGACATTGTTCCTGTAGGTAAAGATCAGAAGCAGCACTTGGAAATGACTCGAGATTTAGGCCTTACATTCAATCGGAAATTTGGTGATACTTTTGTTATTCCTGAACCTCAGATCAGCGACCAAATGGAGATTGTTCCCGGAATTGATGGTAAAAAAATGAGTAAATCTTATGGAAATATTCTCGATATTTTTCAATCTGATAAAAAACTCAGAAAAAACATCATGAGTATTCAAACCGATAGTCTAGCCTTGGAAGACCCTAAAGACCCTTCCACCTGCAATGTGTTTAAGCTATTCGAACTACTAGGATCTGATGAGGAAGTTCAAGCCTTGCGTAAGGCCTATCTAGGTGGTAATTATGGTTATGGGCATGCCAAGCAAGAATTATTCGAACTGGTCGTCAGAAAATTCACCAAAGAAAGGAGTACTTATGAGGAACTCATTGCCCACCCTGAGTTATTGGAAAAAATGCTTTGTGCAGGAGAAATTAAAGCCTCTAAAATCGCCCGATCCGTATTGGCTCGAGTAAAGCATAAAATAGGGTTTTAAAAGATATTAAGCATTAAATAAAGCCTGACCTAATCCTTTTTAAATCCCATTACTTTGACAAAAATAATCCATAAATGAATTTTGAAGAAAAAGCCCAATCTTGGTTGAACTCAAACAAATTAAGTGATACTGCTCGTCAGCAAATTGAGCTATTAAAAAAAGACCCCGTTGCCTTCGAAGACGCCTTTTATAAGGATCTAGCTTTCGGAACAGGTGGCTTAAGAGGTCTTATGGGGGTGGGATCCAATAGAATAAATGAGTACACCGTAGCCATGGCTACTCAAGGGTTTGCCAATTACCTAAAAGAAGCCTTTCCAAATCAACAAATAAAAGTAGCCATTGCTCATGACAGCAGGAATAATGCTGAATTATATACCCGCATTACGGCCGAGGTTTTCAGTGCCAATGATATTCTTGTCTATCTTTTTAAAGAGCTTCGTCCGACACCCACTC
The DNA here is from genome assembly GCA_905182655.1 of Flammeovirgaceae bacterium UBA4465. Lineage (GTDB taxonomy): Bacteria > Bacteroidota > Bacteroidia > Cytophagales > Cyclobacteriaceae > UBA4465. Next base: position 15,941 of record CAJJCN010000043.1, on the reverse strand, counting down.
TTTCGTTTGCCATCAGAACACTCCATTGTCATGGAGGCGTCGTATTAACCGCTTCTCATAATCCCAAAGAGTACAATGGCTACAAAGCGTATTGGAATGACGGAGCGCAATTAATAGCGCCTCATGATGACCACGTTATCAATAATGTCAAATTAATTAAATCCATTGATGAAGTAAAATTTGATAAAAAGAGCGAACTCATTAATTACTTGGATGATACCATTGATCGTCAATACTTAGAAATGATTGCCTCGCTTAGCTTAAATTCTCCTAAAAAAAACAAAGCAAGTAAACTGAAAATTGTTTTTTCGCCTATCCATGGAACTGGAATCACCTTGGTACCTTCGGCTTTGGAAAAATTTGGGTTTGAAAATATCACCCTTGTTTCTGAGCAAGCCCAACCAGATGGCAACTTCCCTACCGTTATTTACCCTAATCCAGAGGAAGCAGAAGCCCTAGAGATCGCCCTTAAAACTGCTAAGCTTATCGATGCAGACTTAGTCTTGGCAACGGACCCTGATGCAGATAGAGTAGGCATTGCTGCTAAGAATTCAGACCATGAATTTAAGTTGCTCAATGGCAATCAAACGGCTGCACTGCTCATGTATTATTTACTTACGCAGTGGAAAGAAAACGGGCAGTTAAAAGGGAGGGAGTATATCGTAAAGACTATTGTTACTACTGAACTCATTAGCGCCATTGCCGCACATTTTAATGTACCCTGCCTGGATACATTGACAGGATTTAAATATATCGCCGAAAAAATTCGCCTACTTGAAAGCACACAAACTTTTATTGGAGGTGGAGAAGAGAGTTATGGCTATTTGATTGGAGACAAAGTACGAGACAAAGATGCCGTGATGTCCTGTGCGATGATTGCTGAGCTCACCGCTTGGGCCAAAGGAAAAAATAAAACCCTATTTGACTTATTACTTGATTTATGGATGGAATTTGGCCTCTATCAAGAGGGTCTTATTTCAATTACTAAAAAAGGTAAAACCGGAGCCCATGAAATCCAAGAAATCATGAAAACGTTAAGGAATACTCCCCCTATCTTTTTAAATGATCTCCGGGTTACAGACATTATTGACTATTCAAACCTTACACATCTAGAAACCAAAACAAAAAAAACCATCCCCTTAGACTCGCATAAATCTAATGTTTTGCAGTTTATTACGGAAGATGGATCACGGATATCGATAAGACCCTCGGGCACTGAGCCTAAAATAAAGATCTATTTTTCGGTACATTCAAAATTAAAAAAGGAAAGTGAGTTGATAGAAAAAAAAGGGCAGCTTGATACCCGAATTTCAAAACTTTCAGAGTCATTATTAAAACATTTCTAATCACTTTAGGCTACCTAGTATTTAACTTTTTAAACATTAATGTTTATTTTCACCTCACTAAACTCAACTCGTAAAAAAAGGATAAAAAAGCTCTCCTTGGAATAAAAATAACGCATGATGATATTTTTTAATATTGTTTTAATTGGCATTGGATTTGCATTGCTCATAAAAGGCGCTGACTTTCTTGTAGATGGTGCCTCGTCTCTTGCCAAAAGATTTAATGTCTCTGATATTGTTATTGGTTTGACCGTGGTGGCCATGGGCACTTCCGCTCCTGAACTTGTGGTAAATGCCATGTCTGGCGTCATTGTTACTGAGGAGGGAACCCACGATGTCGTATTTGGCAATATCATTGGCTCTAATATTTTTAATCTATATCTCATCCTCGGTATTTCAGCCATAATCTATCCGCTTACGGTCCAAAAAAATGCCCTATGGAAAGAAATTCCTTTCTCCCTAGCAGTCACCATGGTCTTTTTTATTTTAGCTAACGATACCCTCTTCTTTGATGCTTCCCAAAATACTTTAGACTACAGCGATGCGTTGATACTCATCTTATTATTTGGATTGTTTATGGTATATATATTTTTAAATGTTAAAAGATATCCCGATACAACACCATTAGACGAAATTCCCCTTTTTGGAAGTTTAAAAACTACTTTGATGATTACAGGTGGCATCGCAGGTTTAATTTTCGGTGGCCAACTTATTGTTGAAAATGCCGTCAAAATAGCTGAATATTTTAACGTAAGTGAGAAATTAATAGGGCTCACTATCCTTGCAGCTGGAACTTCTTTACCCGAGCTCGCTACTTCAGCAGTCGCCGCTTTCAAGAAAAAATCTGATCTCGCTGTAGGAAACATCATTGGCTCTAATATCTTTAATGTACTTCTGGTTTTAGGCATAACGACTTTCATGCATGCTCCCTTAGGTTATAACGTCCAGCTCAATATGGATTTATATATCTGCATGGGAGGTACTTTATTACTTTTCTTTTTCATGTACAGTTTCGGTAAATACAAACTGGACAGGATAGAAGGCATCTTTTATCTGTTAGGATTTTTGGTCTACTTTATATTTATCCTTTATAGGCAATAAATATTTGCTTAACACATAAATTGAATAGACTATTTAGGTTAAAACATAACAGATGTCATCAATCAATAGATGATACTTCATAAGAAGAATTTTTCATCAAAAAAATCTCTCTTTTAGTAATTTTTTAATGTTTTAGTGTTTTTAGATCCAGAATAGGTAATCTATTATAACTTATTACCTTGCCTATTTATTACGAACCGAAACAAATAAGTAACAAAAGTTTGAAGTAATTTATAACTAGAAAATAGGCAAAATAAAGTTCGTAGAAATGAATAACATCTCTTTAAAATTCTATTTAAAGGATGCTGCTACCCAACGATACCTGACATAGAAAATAAAAGTTATCTATAAAAAGATAGCCTTAATGAGGTGTGTTATGAATATCGGTTGGTATAAACAGTAGTTTTAATACCTGTTATATACATTGTTGTGGTCAGTTATTCTGTTATTTTTTCTTTGCTTACTCCAAACCAATATTCTATCAAAGAATCAAAGGCAAAAATTAGAGCTATCACAATTATTGTAATTCCAATGATAAGAATTCTACTTTTTATTGGACCGTTGGTTGTTGTTGGGAAATTAATTAGCACTTGGAAGATCTCGATAAGATGTTCCTTATTAAAAATCAATATTAACAATAACATTGAAAAAACAATAACAGCATTTGCTAACGCTGGATAAACATCAAGAAAAATGATGTCAAATATTATTATATTAATCATGATCGGCATCAATATAAGTACTCCTAATAGCTTTGTTTTATTCCATAACAGAAACCAAGCTCCAACAAGTTGAGTAATGCCTACAAAGAGTATATAAAAGTAGGAATGTCCCATAAATGTCCAAGCCAACGAAAAACTACCTGCATCTCCTAATGTTGTTTCAGCAACTTCAAGAGGTAATTTTCCTTTCATATAAAATTGTCCGCCAAATATTTTTGATAGTGCATAAATATTAAGAATTGTAAAGACACACTGCCTTAGGACAATCTCAAATAATTTTTTAAAATCTATTTTTGTCATTCTCTATTCTATTTTCCAATGGGCTACAACGTCCAGCTAGTCGAACTATGGTTCTTGTATTCTAATTTTGTCACTAATCTAAGGGATTTCTGACCACAAGTAAAGCCCTATTGACAACATGGTATAAATCTCTATCTTACAATTTGTCCAATGATCCAGAGGCATCGGAATCTATCTATAGGTAAATAAAAAAGGTCTTTTTGTAACGAAATTAATCAGCCTTTTTCTTATCACTCCCTTCTTACCATTGCTTGGAAATGAACCGTAAAGTGCCTATAATTGCGTTAAAAGAGGATTATCTATATATGCAACCATCATCAATCAATAATTACGATCCAACCCAGACCAAAAGCTGGAAACTTCTTTCACAACATTTTGAGGAAAACAAAGACTTCACACTCAATGAACTTTTCAAAAATGATTCAAAACGCACAGCCTATCTTTCGTTTGACATAGGTTCATTTTATTATGACTTTTCAAAAAATCATGTTACCAAAGAAACCCTAGCCCTTTTCAAAGCATTTGCTGAAGAAATAGGTCTTGAAAATGCTAAAAAAGCACTCTTTGAGGGTAAAAAAATCAATAAAACCGAAGATCGTGCGGTATTGCATACGGCCCTAAGAAACCCTGCTGATAAACCCATTATCGTTGAAGGTGAAAACATAATGCCTCTTGTATCCGAAGAATTAAAAAAAATGAAGGATTTCAGTACCAAACTTCATCAGGGTGAACATCTAGGCTATACCTCCAAAAAAATACAAAATATCGTCAATATTGGTATTGGTGGCTCCGATTTAGGGCCTAATATGGTCTGTGAAGCCCTCAAGCCTTATTGGATTAAGGGTATACACACGTATTTTGTTTCTAATGTTGACGCCAGTCACATAGATCCTTTACTCCAAAAATTAGATCCTGCTACTACCCTGTTTATCATAGCTTCTAAAACATTTACCACTCAGGAGACCATGACCAATGCCATGACGGCTAGAAATTGGTTTATTGAACATGCTTCAGAACAAGCAATTGAAAAACATTTTGTTGCCGTATCCACCAATGAAGAAAAAGTACGTGAATTTGGAATTGACCTTCAAAATATGTTCAAATTTTGGGACTGGGTAGGTGGTAGATACTCCCTTTGGTCATCGATCGGGCTGAGTATTGTCTGTACAGTAGGTTATGATAATTTTTCAAAACTATTGAAAGGTGCCCAGGAGATGGATGACCATTTTATGCAGGCTCCTTTCGAAATGAATGCGCCCACACTCATGGCTTTTATTGGCGTTTGGTACAATAATTTTTTCAAAACTCAAACCCAAGCCATATTACCCTATGATCAAAGGTTGGCCTACTTTTCAAAATATCTTCAACAAGCCGATATGGAGAGTAATGGTAAGTCTACAGATCGAAATGGTGATCAGGTCAAATATGAAACCGGTCAAATCATCTGGGGAGAACCAGGAACCAATGGTCAGCATGCCTTTTATCAACTCATTCATCAAGGGACCAAAATGATTCCATGTGATTTTATTGCTGCTGCGCTCCCTGCACATGACAAAATGGATCATCATGATAAATTGATGGCTAATTTCATCGCCCAAACTGAAGCATTAATGAAAGGGAAAGATGCCTCATCCGTCAAGTCAGAGCTTGAGCAACAAGGGATGAGCCCTCAAGAAATCAAAGCCCTACTCCCCTTTAAGGTATTTGATGGGAATAGACCGACCAGTACCCTCTTAATGGATAAATTGTCTCCTGAAAACCTCGGCGGTCTCATTGCTCTTTATGAACATAAAATATTTGTGCAAGGATACATATGGAATGTTTTTAGTTTTGACCAATGGGGAGTGGAACTGGGTAAGCAACTGGCTGGCAATATTTTGGATGAAATTAAAACAGGTGATGTACATGAGTCTCACGATGACTCAACTCGAAAAATGATTCAAAAATACTTATCACACAAAGGATCTTAATTGATACAAGAGGATATTGGCGGTCATGGCAACATTTAACGATTCTGCACTTCCATATTTTTTTATGGTCAAACGTTCTTTGAGCAGCGGTTGAATGGCCGGGCTGATGCCATGAGATTCATTCCCCAAAATAAACCCACATTTATTAGGGTTTTTAAAGGTATCCAAAGGCTTACCCTCTAAATCTAAACCATATAAATCACCCTCAAAGTGATTTAAATAATCGTTTAAATCAACATATACGGCACCTACTCGGGTAAAAGACCCCATCGATGCTGCCAACGTCTTTGGATTGTAGAAATCCGCACAATTTTCGCTGCAAATCAGATGATTAAATCCAAACCAATCAACGGCTCTGATAATGGTTCCTAAATTTCCTGGATCTCCAATACCATCTAAAATAATGGTTTGTCGCTCATTCAAAAATTGATCTGATTCGACTTTCAAGCACTGGGCTACAGCCAAGCAAGCATTGTTGGTGTTAAAAGTCCCCATATTCGCTAATTCTTTGGGAGAAATCAGCTTACAACCATAATTATTAAATAAATTTGCATGTGTTTCTGTGCAATACAGCTCTAAAACATCATATTTCGACTTTAATAATTCTTGTACATTCTTAAGTCCTTCAACGATAAACTTATTCTCTTTAACCCTATTCTTTTTAAGTTTGAGTGACTTAACAAATTTGATATCAGATTTGGTTGCTATTTTATTCATATTTTGAGACCTATTCTTCTGTATGTATCCTTAGTCCTATCCCTATCCTCTTGCATAGGGTATCGCTTCTTGCCTGAAGGGGAAAAATTACTTGTCAAAGATCCGAAAATAATTGGACTTTCATCTAATCAAGAAAAGGAGATCGAGAACTTCGTTACTCAAAAAGCAAATAAAAGACTGACTGGCCTACTCCCGGTTGCCTATCTCGCATATATTTACGAGCTGGGTGCTCTTAAATACGACACCGCCCTATACAGTGAAGAGATAAGAAGCCTAGATGCCAAGTATGATCTCGAAATGGGTAAAATCAATACTACTCGAAAAATTAAACGTATTCAAAAAAAGAAGAATAGAAAAAAAGATAAAATCAATACTCAGTTAACACAAGGGAATTACTTTATGCGATTGGGGGAACCCTTGGCCATATACGATAAAGAAAAACATACTGAGTCTATAGATAAAATCGCACTTTATCTATCCTCAAAGGGTTATTTTAATACCTCTATAAACCTTACAGAAAAAATAAAAAATAAAAAAATAAAGCTAAACTATGAAATCAAATTGTTGAACCAATATCTCATTGACTCCATAAGATATGACATCGATGATAAGAGTATAAAAGAACTCTTAGAAGAAGATCAAGCAATCGCTTTTTTAATGAAAGGAACTCCTTATGATCAGCAAAATATCAACAAAGAGCGAGCACGTATATATAATGTTTTGTCTGATAATGGGTATTATAAATTTGATAAAAAATATATAACTTTTGACCTAGACACCGCACTCATTAAAAAAAATAGCCTCTGGGTCGCAGTCAAAGTTTCCTCTCCCCCGCAACAAGACTATCACAATAAATATACCGTCAGGGCCATAAATTTCTATTCTTCAAAGAATACTGGATCCAAAAAAAGGAATAAATTAACAGAAGAACAGCAGGTGGTTTTTGATCAAAATAGTGATGGGTTCAATAAAAAAATATTGAGCCGTAATATTTCAATCAAACAAGATCATGTGTACAACAAGTCGGAAATGCTCACAACCCAGCAGCGTTTGAACCTGCTTGACACCTATAAATTCATTAATATAAACTACGATACTATTGATCAAAATAATTTGATTGCTCAAATTTTTTCAAGTCCGATGGATAATTATCAAACCAGTAACGAAATCGGATTTTTACAAGATGACTTTTCACAAGTTTTGCCAGGACCTTTTGTCAATCTGGGGCTCAAAAAAAGAAATGCATTTGGTAATTTTGAAATGGCAGAATTAAATTTAAATTTTTCGCTATTAGGTATCTCCAATATTGATTCAAGAGAGCAACCTTATTCTCTTTTTGAGTATGGAGGGAGATTGGCCTTTACGTTCCATCATTTTTTATTTCCGTTATCCGAAAATTTTATTGAAAAAACCAATGAATTGAACCCACGTACAAGAATATCTTTCTATTACAGTTATGAAGATCGAACCAAAGAATACGAACGGAATCAAATTTTTACTGATTTCTCCTACCTGTGGGCTAAAAACAAGGAAAAGCAGTTCATATTTACCCCTTTTGGAATTAATTATACTGAAATTCGTCAAATAGATCCTTCATTTCAGAATTTTCTGAATGCACAAGATACCCTAGGCAATCGCTCATTATCTGCTGCTTTTAAACCTTCACTCACCACCCTAATATCTTTCGAAGCTATCTTCAATCAAAATAATTATGGAAATTTATCCACTCATTCCAGCTTTTTAAGATTATTGACCGAATCGGGTGGTCTTTATGTCAATGCCTTTGAGAACTTGCTGCCAGATTCAAATTTTACTTTATTTCAATGGTTAAAATTTAATGTCGATTTCAGATCTCATATGATTTCTAAAAAGGGTCAGATTGCATTTAAAATTAATTTAGGTGCTGCCTTTGCTTATGGCGATGCCCAAGCCCTTCCTTATGAACGTAGATTTTATGCCGGTGGTAGCAATAGTATCCGTGCTTGGCCTGTAAGAAGACTTGGGCCAGGAGCCTACGCGGAAGCTACCTCTATGGAAAATAGGTCTATTGATGATCAGGTAGCTCAAATAAGCTATCAAAGAGAACAAGGGGGAGATCTCATTATAGAAACCTCTATAGAATACCGAAATAAACTGACCAACAACTTAAATTATGCTTTTTTTGCAGACATGGGGAACATTTGGCTGCTCAATAGCAGCCAATCTATTCAAGATTATGAGGGAGATGATGGTAAATTTCGTCTCGACTCATTTTACAAAGAACTCGCAGTAGGCATAGGTTTGGGACTCAGATATGACTTTTCCTTTATGATATTAAGATTGGATGGTGCCATCCAGGTTGTAGATCCTGGACAGCCCATAGGTCAAAGATATATTTTAAATCAACTCTTATCTCAAAATGGATTTTTCAGAAATAAATCGAATATAAATATAGGTATTGGATTACCTTTTTAAAATGAAAGCAGAGATTAGCACACAATTCAAAAAACTTCAAGATCAAATTTGTCTCGGCCTTGAGCAAGCGAATGCACCCACAAAATTTTCCGAGGATCTATGGATTCGACCGGGTGGTGGTGGTGGACGTAGTCGTACCGTTTCTGAAGGTAAGGTGATCCAAAAGGGAGGTGTTAATTTTTCCGAAGTAAGCGGAAGGACACCTGAGGCTATTTTAAAATCTATGGATCTTCCGCCATCAGATTTTTATGCTACCGGTGTTTCTATCGTTATTCACCCGGTTAACCCTTGGGTACCTATCATCCACATGAATGTGAGGTATTTTGAGATGTCTGACGGCACTTATTGGTTTGGAGGAGGCATTGATCTAACGCCACATTATGTTATTGAATCAGATGCTACTTTTTTTCACAAACAACTAAAAGAAATTTGTGATCAACATGATCCCGGCTATTATGCTCAATTTAAAAAATGGGCCGATGACTACTTTTTCATAAAGCACAGAAATGAAACCCGTGGGATCGGTGGAATCTTTTTTGACCGTCTGTCCTCCCAAAATGCAAACGAAAAAGAACAACTTTGGCAATTTGTCCTGAGTTTGGGTAATGGATTCCTACCCATTTATACCGAATTAATATCACGGAATAGAGATCGCCCCTTTACTAAAGCACAACAAGATTGGCAGTACCTGAGAAGGGGAAGATATGTGGAATTTAACCTTGTTTTAGATAAAGGCACGAAATTTGGATTAGATACAGATGGGAGGACAGAATCCATCTTGATGAGCCTCCCTCCTTTTGCCAGTTGGGAATATAACCATCAACCAGAACTAGAAAGTCCTGAGGCAAAAACGTTGGCTTATTTAGTCAAAGATCTCGATTGGATAAACCATGATTGAATTCATCAAATCTATAGATCTCCTCTTGCTGGACCTCATCAATGGCACAGGAAGACCCTTTCTTGATCCCATTATGATTTTACTTTCGGGTAAATTCGTTTGGATTCCTATATATCTGTATCTTATCTTCTTACTTTATGATCAGTATGGCAAACGTTTTTGGGTCCCTTTACTCTTTATTCTGATCAGCTTGACTTTATCAGACCAATTTACTTCTTCGTTTATGAAACCCTATTTTCAACGCTTGAGACCTTGCTTAGATGAGAGTCTTACCATCATTGTGGAAGTGGTGAAGGGTTGTGGTGGTAAATACGGATTTGCCTCTTCGCATGCCGCCAATACGATGGGCCTGGCCGTGTTTTACCTTCTGCTCTTGAAAAAGAAAAAAATGCTGGGTTATGCTATTTTCATTTGGGCCCTACTCGTTGGCTATTCACGTGCCTACCTCGGTGTACATTATCCCGGCGATGTAATCGTTGGCTTTTTGGTCGGTGCCTTTTTTGGATATCTATGCTATCAATTGCATAGCCTTGCACTCAAGAAACTAGGATATTCTCTTACTTAAGATTTTTTCGACATACTTACCGATAATATCAAATTCAATATTGACCTTATCCCCTTCTTTGAGAACCCCTAGATTGGTATGCTCATAGGTATAGGGAATGATCGCCACCTGAAATTGATTTTCAGATACATTAAAACAAGTAAGGCTGATCCCATTTATAGTTACACTTCCTTTTTCAACCATGAGGTTGTTAGGGTCATCGAATATGAAGGTAAATAACCAACTGCCCTGCGCATCTTCGATGGAAAGAATACCAGCGGTCTTATCTACATGTCCTTGCACCACATGACCATCAAATCTACCATTGGCAACCATGCATCTTTCTAAATTAACTGAATCGCCAACATCTAGTGTTTCAAGATTAGTTTTTTGCATGGATTCGTCGACAACGGTTACCCAATGCTTATCGCCATCCACCTCGGTGACGGTCAAGCATACCCCATTGTGAGCGACACTTTGATCTACCTTAAGCTTCGAACTAAGGATCGAGCTGATACAAAAGTTAAAATTGCGCTCTTTTTTAACAATTTCAGAAACTTTACCCTGAACCTCTACTATTCCTGTAAACATGTTATAAAATTATGGATAATTAGTTTTGATTTGCAATGATATGAATAATTTGGAAGATAGCTACAAAGCTAAAGGTTTGAGAAGACAACTGGTTAAAGAGATTGAAGGAAAAGGAATAAAATCTGCAACGGTGCTCTCGGCTATTGGGAAAATGCCTCGACATGTCTTCTTTGACTCTATTTTTCTTGAACATGCATATGAGGATAAGGCCTTTCCTATTGGCGAAAAACAAACCATCAGTCAACCCTATACCGTAGCCTTTCAAAGCGAACTGCTCAACGTCTCAAAAGGTGATAAGATTTTAGAAATCGGGACCGGTTCAGGCTACCAAGCAGCCATCCTTTTAGAATTAGGCGCAGAAGTCTTTACCATAGAATACAACCAAAAGTTATTTCAAAAAACTATTGAATTTTTACCTAAGCTAGGGTATAATCCCCATTTTTTTGAAGGGGATGGCTCCCTGGGCCTACCCAAGCATGCTCCGTATGACAGTATTGTCGTGACGGCAGGTGCCCCTAATGTTCCAGATGCACTTATCAAACAATTAAAAATAGGAGGAGTTTTGGTAATTCCTGTGGGTGATCAGAAACAACAAAAAATGATCGTCATAAAGAAGTTATCTCAAAACAAAGCCTCAAAAAAAGAATTCAGCCATTTTAGCTTCGTACCTTTACTTGGTAAGGATGGATGGTAAAAAGAAGCAATGAAAAAAACCTGTAAAGCGTCATGGGTCACCATGACTGAATTGATCCTGCCCAATGACACCAACAACCTAAATAATCTTTTTGGCGGAAGGTTGATGCATTGGATGGACATCGCTGCGGCAGTCTCTGCGCAGCGGCACAGTAATAACGTGGTGGTAACCGCGTCGGTTGATAATATTTCATTTTCACAACCCATCAACATCGGTAATGTAATTACCATAGAAGCTTTCGTGGTTCGTGCCTTTACTACCTCGATGGAAGTTTTCATCAAAGTCATCGCTGAAGACATTCCAAATGCTAAAAAAATTCAAACGCATACGGCTTTTTTTACCTTTGTAGCCGTTGATAAAGAGGGGAAGCCATTGAAAATTCCTGAGGTAGAGCCTGAATCACTATTGGAAAAAGAACTTTACAAAGGCGCGTTAAGAAGAAGGCAACTGCGGTTAGTGCTTGCCAAAAGAATGGAGCCTAAAGAGGCCCATGAATTAAAATCTTTATTCATCGACTAAAATAAAATATGGAAACTTTTGGAATCATAGGAATGATTTTTGGTTTGGGAGCTATGGGCATCGTGTATGAGTTAAAAAAAACAGTGGAAATCCTAAAAAAAGAAGTCGCAGAGTTGAAAGAAAAAGCTGAAAAATGAGACACCACGAAAATCTGAAGAAGAAGAGCTCCAAGAAGTGATTCGCTTAAAATCTATAGATTGACTGTATCTCAATCAAGTATTCTTAAAAAAGCATGAGACCTCATCCGATTTACAACTTGATCGATCTTCTATACCCCTTGTTAAGGAAGCGTCTTGACTCGATTCGTCTATACTTATTCATCTTCGACGTCGAGCTAGGTGAAAAAAAGTCATTAGGGTAATTAAAAAAATGCCTTATCAAGAAAAAATGAGTTTATAAGTAAAATCAGCCGTCAAGTTAATGAATAGAACACTATCGAAAATAATCTGTAGAAATATTTATAGAGATCCTCAGATGAAACCTAAACGATAGGTACCATTAATTTTTTAAGGGATTTGATCTCACTAGCAGATATGATTTTGTAGCTTTGAGGAAAAAATTCCCTATTTATGAACCTCTTTAAAAAAATCAGTATTGCCGTTTTAATATTAATTTTGGCGGTTGTTGGCTATTTCTATTATGCCTTATTCATCAATCCAAAAAGCCCTCAAGGGACCGCAGTATTTGATAAAGATGATTTAAAGATGGAGGTCACCTATTACCGACCTTACAAAAAAGGGCGCCTTATATTCGGTGATGAATCACAAGGAGCCCTTTTGCCTTATGGAAAATATTGGCGCCTAGGAGCTAATTTAGCAACAAAAATAGACGTCAATCAAGCGATCACATTTGCAGGTATAGATTTAGAGGCTGGCAGTTATCGGTTGTATGCTTACCCACAAGAAAGTTATTGGGAATTAATTATTCATACTAATTCTTTCGGATCAAGTGCACAAGAACCTGATCCTGAGGGAATTATTGCCCGGATTAATCTTGAAAAGAGCAGCCTAAATGAAATTGTTGAACAGTTTACCATAACCTTTGAAGAATCCCCTCAAAACATCCTTTTGAGGATACGCTGGGATACCACGGAAATTAATATTCCCATCAATTGATGGGTTGGCTGATTCGTTTTATTAAAATCTTTTTGACGGTAGGTTTTGCTTTCGCTATAGCTGTGGTGGGCATCTATTATGCGTATGATCTCATTCGTCAGCAGACCAACGTGATGGATATCGAGGAATATACACCTATATCCACCTTAAAAGTACCCAAAACCCTTATTACGCGTTCGAAATATCCATTTGTTGATGTTCATAATCACCAATTTGACATGCCTGTCAAGGATTTATCCAAACTAGTCCTTGAAATGGATGCACTAAATATGGCCTTCATGGTGAACTTGAGTGGCTTTCGAGGCTTGTATTTGAAGAAATCCTTAGCAAACATCCATGACAACGCGCCTACCCGCTTCGGCTTATTTTTGAATGTTGATTTTGAATTGATCGATGAGGCTGATTTTGCCCTACAAAATGAGAAATTAATAGCTGATGCGGTTACTCAAGGCGTTATAGGACTGAAAGTATACAAATCCCTGGGATTAACCGACCAAGATAGCGATGGAAATCGCATCGCAATTAACGATCCGCGCCTAGATCCCATATGGGCAGCTTGTGGGAAACATAAAATTCCTGTTTTAATTCATTCAGCTGAACCGTCCTCTTTTTGGGACCCTAAAGACGTATTCAACGAACGTTGGTTGGAATTACGCCAAAAACCCGGACGTTACCGTGACCCAGAGAAAGTGCCCTCTTTTGAATCTATATTGGCCGAACAACATGCTGTTTTCAAAAAACACTCAAATACTACCTTCATTAATGCTCATTTGGGTTGGATGGGAAATGACCTGGATCGATTGGGTAAGCACTTGGACCTATATCCTAATGTGATGACAGAAATCGGTGCAGTCCTTGCTGAATTGGGACGTCAGCCCAAAAGAGCTCGACAATTTTTTGTGCAATATCAAGATCGTATATTGTTTGGAAAGGACAGTTACAAGGTGAATGAATATCATACCTATTTTCGGGTACTGGAAACAGAGGATGAATACTTTGATTATTATCGAAAGCGTCATGCCCATTGGAAAATGTATGGTCTAGGACTGCCCGATACGGTACTTCAAAAACTTTATTACCAAAATGCTTTGGCCTTATTCCCATCGATAGATGAACGACTCTTTATTGAAAAACAAAATAGGTAACCTAAATAGCAAAAGATAGACAATCACCTCCCTCGTCAAATGTATTCCCCTTAAATTCTTAGCATTAGTCAGGTAGTATTATTTGGTGCTTATGCTAAAAACCAAATTATCAAATAGAAGTACTTGTCGGGATTAGCCCTTTGGAGCTATTTAAGATTTTCTTCCACGCTTTGGGTACTGTATTTATCATTTGATGAAAATAGCCATCTATTAACATCCCAAGAAAATTTTATGATTAAAAGAAATTTGTCTTATCTAATACTTAATGTATTTGTGATTTAAAACCATCAATAGAATAGTTCATTGTCTAAAAACATAAAGTAATGAAGTATAATCATCAATCATATTTATAAAATAATGTTGATGAAAGTGAATAATAAATGATCAAAGGACCTAGTTATCTAAGATTATGAAGATGAGAAACTTTATTGTGTTTCAACTACTCCTTTACCAGCCTAGTATATACACTTGCTCCATTTCTATCTTCTAACTTTATAAGATAAACTCCCTCACTCAGTGCACTGATATCGATGCTTTTAACTTTTGATCTCAATAGTCTCTTACCCGACAAGGTATATACTGTAGCCTCTTTAAATTCGGACATTTCAATATTGACAATCCCTTCTGTTGGATTTGGATAAATTGAAATTACTGGCATAGATATAGATAAGGTCATTACTTTATCTAAATTGATAGTAACAAAAGCATAATCACTCAGCCAGCCATCGGATGCTTTTACAAATAAAATAAAAGTTGGCGTCGTTTTATAATCTAATACTGAGCTATTTGATAAGGTAAGTACTCCACTTTCACTGTCTAAACTAAAGGGCTCACCATCATTTCCGCGTTCAATTGAATAAGTCAAAGTATCTCCATCTGGATCTGTGGCTTCTATCGTGCCCAGTACAGTACCATTGGTACTATTTTCTAGTAAAAGGAAGCGTGCTGCTAGGTTATAAATAGTTGAGGGGATGGTCGGTGGTTCATTAGTTATTGATCCTTCTTCAACATCCGTTAGATTGATGGTAATAGTAGCCGAATCACTCAGTACTCCATCAGATACTTGCACCAGTAAACTAAAAGTTGATATTGTTTCAAAATCTAGTGCTAAATGATTACTGACGACCAGAGATCCTGTGCTGGCATCTAAACCAAAGGCTGCATTGGTATTGCCACTTCTGATACTGTAGGTCAAAGTATCTCCATCAGCATCTGAAGCTTCTATGGTGCCCAGTACGGTGCCGTTGGCACTGTTTTCTGCCAATATAAAAGTAGCATCTAATACAATAGGAACAATATTTTCATCATAGGTCCAATTGAACTGTATGGCGGCAGTATTGTTATTACCAGCAGCATCTGTAAAGACTCCTGCTGCTACGCCAATAGTGGTTGACCTCTCACTTGAAGGCGTAAAGACAGCTGTATAAACTGTGCTGCTCGCAGCAGCAAAACCACTGATGACTCCACCTGTCACTGTTATGTCTTCAGCGGTAAAGTCAACCGTAGGATCACTACTAGTGAAAGTAATCGTCAACGTTTCATCATTACTCGTAGCTCCATCTGAAACTGCATCAGTACCATTAGTGGCACCAATGGTCATCGTCGGTAAAATACCATCAACCACCAAAGCTTTATTTGCCGCCAAGGAATTCGCTGCCCCTGGACTCGCTAGGGTCAGTGTCGCTGCATTCAATGCCGCATCCTTGATCGTGCCGCTGTTCAATACCAATGCACTTGTAGATCCATAATCTAGATCTGATGAAGTTTCCCCTGAGCCAATTGTATAGCTAAAGGTCAGCGTATTGGTACCGGTCCCACTGCTGTAGTC
>CAJJCN010000042.1 GCA_905182655.1 Flammeovirgaceae bacterium UBA4465 | reverse complement strand
AGATGAAAGGGACTCATTTCCTATGATTCCACATTCAAGTTCCCGACATTTCACAAAGGATTCTATGAGAATTTCGTGACCATATTTGAAGCTGTCCGTGAGGGCATAATCAAAGTCTTTCAACGTATTTACCTTTGATATCCCAACACTAGAGCCCAAATTACCTGCTTTAACGATAAATGGCAGTCCTAGTTTGTTTTTGATTTTTTCGAAAGAAATTTCTTCACCTTTGGTGAAGCTCATATAGGGGGCCACTGGAATACCCGCATGTTCCAATAGTTTTTTTGATACAATTTTATCCATTGAGATGGCTGAACCCAGGACGCTTGATCCGATGAGGATGACATTCAAGGATTGCAATAGACCCTGAATACTGCCATCTTCTCCATCCGTTCCATGGAGTATGGGGAAGACGATTTGAATCGCTGTAGATTCATGAGATTCTTTGATCTCAAAATGAGGTTGAGTCGCGGATAAAGACAGTGAAATTTCTTTTCCTGTTTCAATGCTTTGCTCAGGATGATCAAGTAAAAACCAAGTACCTTTTTTGGATATGCCAATCACAGAAAGGTTAAAACGTGTTGGGTCTATATAATTGACAACATTGGTCGCAGATCGCACAGAGATCTCATGCTCAACCGAACGACCGCCAAAAAGAATGATTAAATTTTTGCTCGGCATAAGGTTACAAAAATAGACTTTAGGCTTGGATATGAAAGCTTTAGGTTAAAGAATCCTTCAATTCTTAATGATAACTTTTTCAACAAAGGGCTCATCGGGTCCTGTAATGATGAGGAAAAAGAGGCCAGACAGTCCTTCAACCTCTAATTGAACGGTTTCATTCAATAATTGGGTGTATTGCAGTTGTCGATGTATTTGACCTGAAATGTCGAGAAGTTGAACCGTAACATCTTGTTTATAGGGTAAATTAAAGCTGACATTCAAGTAGTCTGAAACAGGATTTGGATAGAGGGTGGCCCAAGAGGTAAATTGAGGGCGTTCGGAGTTGCCAGTATTTATGAACTCAATATTATCTAAGTACAAATTATTACTGTTACCGTTGGTGAAAACAAAGGCAATGCGAAGTGATTCCCAGATCAAAAAATCATTAAGATCAATGAATACATTCTGCCACACCGAATTTGTCTCGATAAGGAAGCCCTCATCAGAAATAATATTGCTCAGCTGCTCGCTATTTTTGTCAAAAATCACATAATCAAAATGCACCCCACAGTCCACAGAAATGAGCACACTCAGTTGATCATTTTTATTTAATGTTCTCTTGTAAGCATAATCGAACTGAAGACTTAAACTATCTAAATAATCGGAAAACAATAAGGGACTAATGAACCAACTTTCATTTCCTATATCTGTATTTTCATAGCCTTTGGCCACCAAATAGGAGTTATTTTGAAAACTTTCAGTTTCCCATATGGGATTATTTTCCTGATTGGTGATGACCCAATCATAAGTCTCTTTAAAATCCAATCTGATGGGTAAGTCTATCTCAAGGTCATTCACGGTAGTAGACCATTGAAGGGTATCGTTATCAAGGTATTCATCTGTGGGTCCATTGGGTGTTGAAACCCAAACTTTAAAGTCTGATAAGCCCGTCATCAATCCCTCAAAAATCAGTTCATACGAGATAGATCGACCAGGTTCCAGCGTGGTAGTGATGACTTCAGAAGACTCAAGAGTGTTATTTATAGAGACATTAAGGACAATATCATTACGTATTTGATTACCTCTATTCTCAAGGTTAAGGCTAATTATTTGTTCATCCTCACAGGTAATTAAGGGGACTTCATTTTGAATATCCAGATTGAGGTCATAATCAAAATCAGCAAGATCAACTACCATGATGTCATCCAAATATAATTGTGAAGCAGTGCTTGATTGGCCAATAAAGGCAAATTGAATGTTCGTTTCTTCTTGAAAAGCCATCAAATCGATCGTCATGTTTTTCCATTCTGAAGAATCTTTTGGAGCAAAGAATGAGGGACTCGTTGAACTTACTGTTGCAAGATTTGGTCCATACAATTCAGTCAGATAATCTTCTGAATAAAAGTTTTGACCGCAATCATAAGAGAGTGCAATAATGAGACCGTCTTGTTCATAATCTAACCCTGTACTTTGATAGGCATAGTTGAATGAAATTTGGGGGATTACGTAATTGCTTAAATTAAAATTAGGCGTGAATAAGTAATCAAATAAGCCAAATGCAGTGGTATCATTTGTGAAATCGATTGTGAGGGCTTGATTGAGGAGATCATTCGTACTCAGATGGATGGTATCCCAATGGCTTAATTGACCCTGCTCTAGTGCAGTTTCGAATTCAATATTTCCTTCAAAATCCATAACAAAGGGTAAAGTTGCCGTCGCATAATTAGGAAGAGATGAACTTAATGTATTGTTATTCAAATTTCCATCTTCAGTTTGGTTAACCAAGCCAATCTCGAAGGTCAGAACCGGGTCCGTGACATCATCCAGAGTAACCAATTGAAAGTTGATGGTACCGGTCTCTAGAGGCTCATAGCGTTCACTTTTTTCAATGGTTTCGATCAAAGAATCATTTAAGAAAAAAGAAATTAAGAAATTTTCAATGGCGTTGGTTCCATAATTTCGAACTTCAAGCGTCGACAAGAGACGGCTGTTACAGTCACTTAGACGGGTTGCATTGAATGCTTTGATGCCCAAATCATTAAGGGCTACGATGGGATCATCCAAAGCGGGCGAATGCATCAAGGTTTTGCGGCGAGGGCTATGATTTAAAACGACATGCATTCTTTCTTTTTGATTTTGAGAGAAAATATTCATACACGCATCGTCAGTATAATTCATGAAATTAGAATACATGTCAGCTGTCTGACAACTGATCGCAGCTTCAGAAGGGCATGCTCCGCTGTAAGAAGTGGATTGTAAAGGGGTATCTTCACAATAATCATCTGCACCACAATTTTGCTGATTCCCCCAGACATGTCTCAAACCAAAATAATGCCCGATTTCATGGGTAAGGGTTCTGCCATAACTATTGAAACTTCCCGTATTTTCATTAACCCCCAGCCAATGGTAATCAACGGCTGCACCGTCCAATAATCTATCATTATTGACTTCGACGATACCTTCTAAATCTGAAAAGGGGAAACTAGCCCAACCTAGATAGCCTTCCAATTCGGCGATATAAATGTTGAGATAGTTTTCTGCAGGCCAATAATTCTCTGCATATAGGATATCGCCTTCAGAAAACTTATAAGTATTTTGAGTTCCTTGTTGTCTGGTTATCCCTTCGGTTGGTAGGCCTTCATTGTCTTGTTTGGCCAATACAAAGGTTACTTCAGTATCTGCTGCCACATCTAAGAACTCTAGTGGTGTGAGTGTTTGATCGCTATTTAATCTTCTGAAATCTTCATTTAAAATGGACAACTGTTCTATGATTTTTTCATCGGAGACATTGCTGCCTATTCCTAGGTCTTCTCCACGATGGATGACATGAAAAACGACAGGTATTTGGATGATTTCTTTTGTTTGTCCAGGACTATTAAATAGGGTAAGTGCATTTTTGTGATGATTTGAAAGCCACTCCTCGAACTGCTCTGTCGTTTCTTTATGAGTGTCATAACCATCTAACCCACACCTTATCTGACCCAAGCCGTCAAAGACTGAAAAAAGAATTGCTATGAACAAGAGCCTGCTTAATCGCATGCACATTAATTTCTTAATCAAATATCAAATGAGCATCATGACTCATGCATTAAGTTCAGTGCTTCGACATGCATGATTTCGGGAGCCACGCGCTTAATAGCTTCTTCAACACCTGCTTTGAGGGTCATGGTAGACATGGGGCAGGTACCACAATTTCCCAAAAGCTCGAGTATCACGGTATCTTTTTTAATTTCCACTATGCGCACATCACCACCATCGGCCTCTAAATAAGGTCTGATACTGGTCAATGCTAACTCTATTCTTTTTTTTAAGTCTGAACTCATTACTTATTAAACGGTAACTTCAACGATTTGAGTCTTATTTCCTTTGGCATTCCTGATGGCCACTTGCCTTGCCAACCCTGCTGCAAGTTCTTTATAAGCTTCAGCTGTAATCCCTTCAGTCATCACTGCGGGATATCCATTGTCACCGCTTTCCCTGATAGACTGGACAATTGGAATTTGACCCAAAAGAGGCACATCGTTCTTCTTGGCAAACTTTGTTCCCCCTTCTTCTCCAAATATAAAGTATTTGTTATTAGGTAACTCTTCAGGAGTGAAAAAAGCCATGTTTTCAACAATTCCCAGGATTGGGACGTTGATTTGAGGTTGTTTGAACATCGCCAGGCCTTTCTGGGCATCTGCCAGAGCTACTTTTTGTGGGGTGGTTACGATGATGACGCCCGTCACAGGTATGGTTTGAACTAAGGTCAAATGGATATCGCTGGTGCCCGGGGGTAAGTCGATGAGGAGATAGTCTAAATCATGCCATTTGGTATCGCTAATGAATTGTTTGAGCGCTGAACTAGCCATGGGGCCTCTCCATACGATCGCATCTTCGGTAGGCGTTAAAAAGCCTATAGACATTAATTGTACTCCATATTGTTCAATGGGTATAATCATATTGCGCCCATCTTCTACTTTAACAGAAGGTTGCTCATTTTCACAATTGAACATGGTAGGGATACTAGGACCAAAGATATCGGCATCAATGATGCCCACCTTAGCACCTGTTTTTGCTAAGGCTACAGCTAAATTAGCCGTAGTCGTTGATTTACCTACACCGCCTTTGCCAGAAGCCACTGCAATGATATTTTTAACTTGAGGGAGTAGGGGGCCTCTATCACTTATGGTCGTAACGTTTGAGGTCATGTTTATTGAAAAAATAGCTGTTTCACCGAAGGCCGCTAAAAGCGCTTTTTCGCAATCTTTTCTTATCAATTCTTTTAAAGGGCACGCAGGTGTCGTCAACACGACATCAAAAGAAACATTTGTCGCTTCAATTTTGATGTTCTGGATCATCTCCAAAGTGACCAGATCTTGCTTTAAATCAGGATCTTGTACATTACTAAGTGCTTTGAGTAGGGCTTTTTTCGTTATGGCCATTTTCTGGATGCTAATTTTATTACAAGTTTAGTTCAGGACTTGTTTTCATCAAAAATCTATAAGTGTTACTTTTGAAAAAGAATTACTTTATTCAATGATCAAACCCTCAACAATAGACGATATAAAAATGGCAATGGACATTGTCGAGGTGGTTGGTGATTTTGTAAATCTAAAGAAATCGGGTTCTAGTTTGAAAGCATTGAGTCCTTTTACGGCCGAAAAAACACCTTCCTTCTATGTGGTTCCCTCCAAAGGCATATTTAAATGCTTCAGTTCAGGAAAGGGTGGAGATGCCATTACTTTTGTTATGGAAGTAGACGGACTGAGTTATATCGAAGCGCTAAAATATCTTGCGGCCAAATATAACATTGCTATTGAAGAAGAAATACAAACAGATGAGATTCAAGAAGCGCAAAATCAGCGTGAGAGCTTATATATTGTATTGAAATTTGCTGCGGACTATTTCCAGAGTTTATTACATGTACATGAGGAAGGCAAGTCTATTGGTTTAAGCTATTTCAAAGAACGTGGTTTTTCCGATGAAATCATTGAATCATTCAACTTAGGCTACAGTTTGAATGTTTGGGATCATTTTTATCAAGAAGGCATCAAAAAGGGGTTCACAAAAGAAAATTTGGAAGCAGCCGGTTTGATTGTAAGTAAAGAAAACAAAATATACGACCGCTTTAGAGGCCGGGTAATGTTCCCCATCCACAACGTCACGGGTAAAACCATTGCTTTTGGCGCAAGAATCCTTGTTTCAGACGCATCCAAAAACCAGCCTAAATATTTAAATTCACCTGAAACCGAACTGTATAACAAAAGTCGGGTGCTTTATGGATTGTTTCAATCGAAGCAACAAATAAGGCAAGAAGACAATTGCTATTTGGTGGAAGGCTACACAGACGTCATATCTATGCATCAAGTAGGTGTCAAAAATGTGGTGTCCTCATCAGGAACTGCTTTAACAGAGGATCAAGTAAAACTAATCAAAAGATATACTCAGAATGTAACTGTACTTTATGATGGGGATGCGCCAGGTATACGTGCTTCATTTAGAGGCATTGATATTCTACTAGAAGGAGGACTTAACGTCAGGGCTGTTACTTTTCCTGATGGGGAAGATCCAGACAGTTACAGTCATAAGTTGGGAGCGACTGCTTATGTCCATTTTTTAACTGAAGGAGCGGTTGATTTTATAAAATTTAAAACAGCGCTATTGATGGATAGCGTTAAAGATGATCCGATTAAGAAGGCTGGAGTAGTCAGAGACATTGTAGAAAGTATTTCAAAAATTGGTGACGCCATCAAGCGATCAGTTTATTTGAAAGAATGCAGTGATTTATTGCAAATCAGTGAGGCTGTCTTGATTGCAGAACAAAATAAAATTTTAATTACTCAGAAGAGGTCAAATCAAAAAGCATATCAATATACGGAAGAAGCGTTGGTGGTGCTTCCTTTGGAATCAGAAGAAATTGCGGTAACTGACTATTCAAAAATTATTGCATATCAAGAAAGAGAAAGCATCAGAGTGCTTTTAAATTATGGGGATGAGATCATCCAAAAGACGGATGAAAATGAGATGACTTTATGGGATTATTTCATCAGTGAGTCAGAAGACATTGAATTTACACATCCTATCTATAATAGAATATTTAAGGCCATGGTCCAACGCAATAAGGAGCAATTACCCTTGAATTTCGAATATTTTTTAGCAATTGAGGATCCAGAAATACAGAAAACAATTATAGAGTTATGTGCTCCAAAATATGAGATTAGTGAATTTTGGAAAGAAAAATACCATATTGAGGTACCCTTGGAAGAAAATTTCATTAAAGACCTCACTTATTCAAATATTTTACGCCTCAAATTTAGGGTTATACAACATCTCATTGAGGTTCAAAACGAAAAATTAAAAACGGCTATAGAAGGTGAGGTAGATGCTTTATTAGATGAAATTAGTGAGTTGAAGCAAACCGAAATGGAAATCGCTAAAATTATAGGGAACGTAACCGTAAAATAATTGTTACTATAGGGTTAAAAGTTGAATATGAAAGAACAGATTAAACTTGATTCAATCAAGGAAGCCATAGCCGCCATAAGAAATGGTGAAGTCATAGTAGTTGTAGATGATGAAGATCGTGAGAATGAAGGAGATTTTATTTGTGCAGCAGAGAAAATTACTCCTGAAATCGTCAATTTTATGGCAAGAGAAGGGCGGGGTTTATTATGTGCACCCTTGGTCGAAGCCAGGTGTGATGAGCTCCAACTTGATCTGATGGTTGGCAAGAATACGGCCCTCCATGAGACCCCTTTCACAGTAAGTGTTGACTTAAACAGTGAAGCTACGAGTACGGGAATTTCCACTTCAGATCGAGCACTGACCATTAGAGCATTGGCGGATCCTACTACCAAACCCAATGATCTGGGAAGGCCCGGCCATATTTTTCCTTTAAAAGCCAAAGAAGGGGGTGTTTTAAGAAGAGCAGGGCATACCGAAGCAGCCATAGATTTTGCGCGCTTAGCAGGGCTAACACCCGCAGGTGTTCTGATAGAAGTGCTTAAAGAAGATGGGACCATGGCACGGCTGCCAGATTTGAGGATTATTGCGGATAAGTTCAAATTAAAATTGGTTTCAATAGATGATCTCATTGCTTATCGTTTAAGTAATGAATCGCTTATTGAGGAGCAAATTATAGTAGATCTACCAACGGATTTTGGTGACTTTAAGCTCAAAGCTTACCGTCAAACCAATACAGGAGACGATCATTTGGTACTCTACAAAGGCACTTGGACGGTTGATGAGCCTGTGTTGGTCAGGGTCCACTCATCTTGTGTTACGGGTGATATTTTTGGATCTTGTAGATGCGACTGCGGTACGCAACTTCACAGCGCCTTAAGAATGGTTGAAAAGGAAGGTAAAGGAGCCGTAGTTTATATGAATCAAGAAGGTAGAGGTATTGGTCTGATCAATAAGCTGAAAGCTTATAAGCTTCAAGAAAGCGGCATGGATACGGTCGAGGCTAATGAACACTTAGGCTTTAAAGGAGACCAAAGAGATTATGGTGTGGGAGCACAAATTATCAGAGACATGGGTATTGCAAAGCTTAAGCTCATTACTAATAATCCTAAAAAGCGGGTGGGATTGATTGGATATGGTTTAGAAATAGTAGAAAATATTTCTATTGAAGTGGATCCCAATGTACACAATAAAAAATATTTAGAAACCAAACGAGATCGTATGGGACATGATATATTGAAATAGTATGCGCATTATTTTTGGTTTAGCTTTTCTCTTAACAACTACGTGGTCTTTGTGCCAGATTTCATCCAATGAGTGGCACAACGGGATTGTAGTGACCACGGATCAAGATACGATTTCCGGTGAAATCAAGTATGATTTCCCAACCAATATGGTCACTTTGGTTAAAAACGAATCAGTGATTGCCTTTTCAAGTCATAAATTGATATATTTTGAAATTTATGATAAGGTTTACAAAAGCTATCGTGAATTCTATACAATCTCTTATAAAAATGCAGCTAATTATGCTACACCTATATTATTTGAGCTTCAATATGAAGGCGTTTTATCCTTGCTTTCTCGTGAGAAAATTGTTCTAGAAACCTCGAGCTTGGGCTACGGCTATGGCCTACCCATTGTTTCTCAACCTTCAGTGAGATATGACTATTTTTTTCTCACCAAGGTAGGCAAACTCACCCAGTTTAGTGGATCAAAGAAGGAACTTCTAAGGATTTTAGCCAAAAAGAAAAATGAACTTCAAACCTTTATTAAAAGCAATAGGTTAAAAACCGATGAACTTAGGGATTTGGTCAGAATCATTGCCTTTTACAATTCTATTTAATTATGAAAAAACCATTAATTCTTGTCACCAATGATGACGGGATCACTTCAAAAGGAATATTTGAATTAGTTTCCGCGGTCAAGGATTTAGGAGAAATCGTTGTAGTCGCTCCAGATAGTCCCCAATCAGGTAAGGGTCATGCCATTACAGTTGGCGATACGTTGAGGATAAAAAAAAACCGAATTTTCAAAAATATTGAAGCCTATGAATGCAGTGGAACACCTGCTGATTGTGTAAAACTAGCCAAACATCAAATTTTGAAGGCAAGGCACGTAGACCTAGTAGTCAGTGGCATCAATCATGGAAGCAATACTTCGATCAGCGTTTTATACTCGGGTACCATGGGTGCTGCGATTGAAGCGGCAATTGAAGGGACACCTGCGATAGGGTTTTCATTGTGTGACTATGATCCCAAGGGTAATTTTTCCCATGGAGTGCCGTTCATTACTAAAATTGTAAAAGAAGTGCTAAGCAAGGGATTACCTAAAAACACGGCCCTTAATGTGAACATCCCTGCCATCAGTCATCAGGAAATCAAAGGAATAAAAATTTGCCGTCAGGCGGATACCCGATGGCAAGAAGATTTTGATCTACGCGTCGATCCCTATGGGAGAGATTATTATTGGATGGTGGGTAACCTAATCAACAACGATCCGGGTCAAGATCACGATGAGTGGGCCATAAAAAACAACTACATCAGTATCGTCCCCTGTCAGTTTGACTTGACCTCTTATGAGGCTATTGATGAGATGAATACGGACTGGAATTTCTAAATATTTATTTTTAAAAACAGATTGAAACCGAGGTTTCTTTTGTTGGTCAGTCTGCCATAACCGGGTATACTGAAAACTTCGATGGGTTGATAACTGGGATAGTCCATGAGCATTTTGTATCGTATCATGAGCCCAATTGAAAAGAGTTTGTTCCAATAAGACGCAGGGGCGTCTTTCCTCAGTTTTAATTGTTTTTCAGAATTCAAAACGATTTCCATCCAAGTTGCCTGGAGGTCAGATCTTTTAAAATCATCTCTCAGTGGGCTATTAATGGTTTCAGAGTTTATAAAAACAACCCCTTGATCTTTGAAGCTTGACTGAGCGAATCTTACACCCAAACCCAATCGGTTGACCTCATCCAGATAAGCTAAATATCCCATTCCTAACCTATAAAAATTACCTTGACTTTGATAGTCTATGTTTTTATAAAGATTATTAGGAGCAATTTTCATATGCCCGGCTTCCGCGAAAATTTGAACCTTATCAAACAGGAGCCATTCAAGACCTCCTTCATGTCTTTGATTACGCTCTTGCCAGAGCATTAATGTTTGACCATAATCCCAATATATTCTAGGTTGAAATCTCCTCTTTTGGATCAAAAGACTATCCCCTTGGGCAGTAGCCATGTTGATACAGAGCAGACTAATAATAACAGGTAAATACAGTTTCATTTGCTTTGCAGGATGAATTTTCACATTGAATAATTATAGTCGCAAAATTGTGTGCGGACGTTACCGTATCGATTTGGGATAGGGAAACCCTTGCCTTGCCTCGCACATCGATCACCAATTCGTTGGTATGCTTTAAGTTAATAAAATAAAGATGGCCATCAATACTGAATCCAAAAGAAGAAAGGCTATCATTATAGTTCAAAGGAATGTTATATTGAGGGGCCATTTCCTCCAAGACTTGATATTGATCATTGAATAAGTTGAACACAGTATCTACCATAACATTACCACTATTCAGAGCCGTTTGCATTTCGGTAAAGGCATCAATTTCAGCTAAATAATACGCATCATGTTCTTCATTGAGGAAGATCAGGCTGTCGACCCAAATGATTTGATCATTAATCAGGAGCTGCTCAGTTTCTAAAAGCCCTCCGTTTTCAATACTGTCGGTAAGGATCGTGAGGCTATCCTCTAGATAGTCCGAGATAAGAGACAACTGACTACTGACCGAATCAATATATAGGAGGGAATCAGTCAGTAATCCTAGGTTGTTTTCTACCCACAGTAAACTGTCAGCATCAATAAACGTAAAGGAGGCGGTAGGCTCAGAGATAAGCCCGTCACAGTCTTCGCATTCGTTGCAATGAGAAAGCATGAGAAGGGTCATCAAAAGGACGATAATATGAGCGTTCTTAATCATATTGGGTCTACATCAAAATGGATTAGTATAGATTTAAACGAGGGCAAAGCTAATAACGTATGGCGAGATCCTTGAATGAATTCTTTGATCGATTTGAGGTTTGTAGTTTTTCTTTCAATTTTGATAATAATTTCAAACAAGTAGTAATTTCTTATTTTGTTGATGACAGGTTCAATAGGGCCAAGTACGCGCTTTTCTGTCAGCGATTTTTGAAGCATGATATTCAATGTAATGGCCGCCTGATTTGCCGAATTTTTATCTTTTCCTTTAATTATAATCTTAATCAATCGATAGAATGGAGGGTATTTGAATTTTTGCCGCTCAACAAGCTCTTGCCTATAAAACAAATCCAAATGACCTTCTTTTATCTGTAATAGTAGGGGGTTATCTGGTTGGTTCGTTTGTACAATCACCTGACCTCTGTCATGTTTTCGACCGGAACGACCACTTACTTGCGTGATCAGCTGGAACGCTCTTTCATGCGATCTAAAGTCAGGGAAATGAATAATTCTATCAGCATCGAAAACACCGACTAAATTCACATGTTCAAAATCAAGTCCTTTGGTTACCATTTGAGTACCTACCAGTACATCGATTTCCCTACTTTCGAAGGCATCAATGATTTGCTGATAGGCATGCTTGCTTCGCGTGGTGTCAAGGTCCATGCGTTTTATTTTTATATCGGGAATGAGGATAGAAAGTTCTTCTTCAATTTGCTCAGTCCCTATGCCTACGGTCTTGATTTCATTAGATTGACATTTTTCGCATTTCGCATCAAAAAATATTTTATATCCACAATAATGACAAATGATTTCATTCTGATAAATATGATAGGTAAGACTGACTGCGCAGTTGGGGCAGTTAGGAATGTGATTGCAGTCGTTGCATTCTACATAGGGGGCGTAACCTCGCCTATTCTGAAAGAGAATTACCTGCTTATTCTCGGCAATACTCGATTTGATTTGGTCAAGCAATGCTACGGTAAAATGTCCTTTTATTTTTTTTTGTTTTCGGGCCTTAGAAAAATCAGCAAATTTAATTTCAGGTAGGGGTTGATTCTTGAATCTGTGGTTAAGGATTACATATCCGAATTTGCCATTGATAGCATTTTGATAACTTTCTAAAGAAGGTGTTGCGGAGCCTAATAAGACCTTTGCGTGGTGAATTTGAGCCAAATACAACGCACTGTCTCTCGCATGATACCTGGGTGCTGGATCGTATTGCTTATAAGAATATTCATGTTCCTCATCTACGATGATGAGTTCTAGATGCTTAAAAGGGAGAAAGATGGCGCTGCGAACACCAATGACAAAGTCGTACTTTTGGTTCAAACAGTTTTGATAAATCTCGGTACGTTCATTATCAGAAAATCGAGAATGGTACACACCAAAGCGATTACCAAAATAGCTCCGGAACCTTTGAATTATTTGAGTAGTGAGTGCAATTTCAGGGAGGAGTATAAGCGTTTGTCCTCCATTTTCTATGATTTGATGTACCAGGGTTATATAAATTTCTGTCTTCCCACTCCCTGTAATGCCTCGCAACAAGGTCGTCGGATTTTTAGCAAAACTTTTTTGAATCTCCAGCAATGCATTATGCTGATGAGTTGTCAAATCGGGAAGAGCTGCGATGGGTCCATGGTCAAATGAAAATCGATCAATTCGATGCTCCCAGGTTTCAAATATTTTATTTTTTACGAGCGTATTTAGGGATGAAGTGCTTATTCCTTCTGATTGGAGTGACTTTTTACTGATGCCTAAGTCATTCAATTCGGCGTGTTCAAATACGGGGATCTCTTTCAGATAGGCCAACAAGACCTGGGCTTGTTTGGGGTATTTATCTAACGTTTTTGAGAGTTCATTGAGGCGCTCTTCGGTGGTGTAATAGGAATGAAGTTTAATCCGAGTTTCCTTTTTTGGAGTATATTTATCTTTTATTTTTTCAAAGGCATAGATGATTCCTGCATCTATGAGATTTTTGACCAGTTGAAAAGGATATTTGAGACCTGTGATTTTTTTTACTTCTTCAGCAGAGATATTGTCTTTTTGCAAATGGGCGATGACCGTTTTTTCAGTATCGTTTAATTTCGCATAATCTATGTCGATGTCTGGTAAAATACCTAAATACGATTCGCTCGTTAATTTTAAACCCGAAGGCAAGGCCGCATTGTAGGCATCACCTAAAGCGCACATATAATAGTTTGAAATCCAATCTATGAACTTTAATTGCGATGTGGTGACAATAGGCTCAATATCCAAAACTTCAAAAATCTCTTTAACCGCATATTTCGATGAAACTTGATCTACGATATCATAGACCAAACCAGTATAATATTTCCTCTTTCCAAAAGGAACAATGACCCGACACCCTTGTAGGATTTCTTGTTTTACACACGCTGGAACCGAATAGGAAAATACACCGGGGATTGGGATGGGCAGTATGACTTCAATATAGCGCAAATGGGCAGGCTACTCAGATGAAATTTGAGCCAAGGCTTTTTCAAGATCGGTCACAGGTAATTTGCACGTTTTATTATAGCAGACATAAATGGCTGTTTTACCGTTGATTTCAGTTTTATACTGAAGTAGGGGCAAATCACTTTCTTTCGCCGAAGCAGCCACTACTTTTCTGGGGATATGAAGGGCATTGAGTGCTGTGGCTACTTCTTGATAGTCGTCTCCAAAGATGACGATTTCAGGAATGGGCTTTACTAATAAAGTGGCTACAGAAGCCCACTGGGCTAGGTAACTTGTTTCCTGAGCCATCAGCTGACCCACCTGGTTGACCATATCTAAAGCTTGTTTTTTGTACTGATCGTTGTCTAGGTGTAAGCCTAATTTCAATAAGTTTTCAGCCATCATAGAATTTGAAGAAGGAATGACGTTATCAAAGAGATCATTTTTTCTAGCAATGAGATTTTCGGCATGGATACTCGTAAAATAAAATAATCGCTCCTCAGGATCATAGTACTGCTCATTCATTTGAAGCGTTAATTCATTCGCTACCCGTAGTGCCTCCTGATCAAAAGTCGTTTCATAATACTTGACAAGAGCTTGAATGATGGCAGCATAGTCTTCTGCAAAACCCTGAGTAGCTAGATTGGCTACATGAATCAAGGTACCGTCTACCAATAAATTTTTAAGAATAAAGCGGTAGTTTTTCTCGGCGAGTGTGAGGTAAGCGGTTTTACCTGTGGCTTGGTAAGCTTCCAAGATTCCTGACAAGGTCAATCCATTCCAACCTGAAATGATTTTATTGTCTAGACCCGGTCGGATTCTCTCGGCTCTTTTGAGAAGTGCCTTTCCTTTAAATTGGGTAATGATGGATTGTAAAGTCACACGGTCCAATCCAAATTGCGCAGTAATTTCATCCTCGGAATGCAACAAACGAGGAATGTTAGTGGTTTCCCAATTGCCTTTTTCTTGGATATCATAATAAGCAGCAATGAGGGCGGTATGTTCGCCGGCCACTTCTTTAATTTCATCATACGTCCACACATAGAATTTACCTTCTTCTCCCTCACTGTCAGCGTCGAGGGCAGCATAAAACCCCCCGGATGGATCCATCATCTCTCGAGTCAGCCATTGGATGGTCTCATCAATAATGGAAGCATAACGTTCATTACCGATCATTTTATAGGCTTTGGCATACAAAGATAATAATTGCCCATTGTCGTAGAGCATTTTTTCGAAGTGAGGAACATGCCAAAATCCATCTACTGAATACCGAGAAAATCCGCCTCCAATTTGATCATAAATACCGCCGTCTATTATTTTATTCAGAGTGAACTCCAAGTGGGGTTGAATATTTAAGGCGGGGTTCAGATAAGCTAAATCTATAAGAAAAGACCATTGTGAGGGCATGATGAACTTTGGCGCTTTTTTTAATCCACCCCATTCCAAGTCAAATGATTGGGCGAGTTTTTGATAACCAGAATCTATTTTTTCCTGGGTAATCGCTGTGGGTGATAATTGATATTTTTCCGAAACATTGGCGTTAATGGCTTTCGTATACACCTCAGCTGATTCCTCCAATTTGTCTCTATTTTCAGCAAAGACGGTCTTTACGTTAAGTAGCAATTCGCGCCAACCTTGACTAGGGAAATACGTACCACCATAAAAAGGCTTTTGATCGGGAGTTAGGAAGACATTAAGCGGCCATCCTCCGTTGATACCCATGGCCTGTACCGCTTCCATATATATTTGATCAATATCAGGTCGTTCTTCACGATCAATTTTTATATTTACAAAGTTGGCATTCATGATGGCCGCGATACTGTCATTTTCAAAGGATTCATGAGCCATTACATGGCACCAATGACAAGCCGAATAACCTATACTGACCAATATGGGTTTATCTTCATTTTTAGCTTTTGAGAGGGCTTCTTCTCCCCAAGGATACCAGTCTACAGGATTATTGGCATGCTGTAAGAGATACGGAGATGAAGCATTGATAAGTCGATTTGATGTAGCAGCGTTTTCCATTTTATTTTTGGTGGTTTTACCTGGCGAGCAACTAGAAATCAGCGCTAAAGACAGAATAATTATTAATGACTTCATCTTAATAATTTTTTTAATTGCTCAATTTCTTTGGTAAGGTCGAGGGTGTCTGAGAAAATTCTTGTTTTGTCCAACGTTTCAATAATGAATTTTTGATGTTGATCACTGTTGGGGTTAAAGGGCCTATGTTCAATGGACTTTAGCAATACTTTCAATTTCTCATAAAGCTTAAAAGTAGTCTCATCAAAATGCGTATGCGTAATTTGATCCCAAATATAGTCAATGGCCCATTCATTGGGATGGATTAAATCGGTTTTGTAAAATCTATAATCTCGAAGTTCATCCGTCATGATTTCATAGGCAGGAAAATAATAGCAATGGCTAAACTTATTGACCAGTGAATGTACGGCCAAGTGCAATATGGATTTTGAAAGTGTGTTTTCGTGCAGTCCTTCTTTGGTATGCCTCACGGGACTTACCGTAAATAGGATTTTTAATTTGGGATTAAATGGGGTGAGCAATGCCTGTAGTTCTTCAAATTCTTGGAGGATGAAGTCGACGGATAGTAATTCTTTCTTAAATGATTTCTGAGGAAGTTTATGGCAGTTGGCTACCATGGTGTTCGTGCTGAGATAGGTGTGTGCCCAGGCGGTACCTAGGGTGATCATGAGCCATTCACTTTCTTTCAACCCCTGATGTAAAATATTGATTCTACTTTCACATAAGGAGATAAATTCAGCCTGACGGGCGGCCCGAACATCAGAATGCAAATCAAAACTCATGTACATGCCATCAATTAAAATGGGTTCAGGGTATTCTTTATGAAGGGCTTTTTTGATTAAGTTAAATATAGAGTAGGGGTTGTAGAGCGTACCCAACTTGTGATCAATTACATTAAACTTATAAGTTAAAAATTTTTGTGTCATATGATTCGCAAAACACGAACCCAATGAGGTAATACCCTGACCATATTTGATATAGGCATCAGATTTAGCAATATCGAAATCAAGTTTAAATTTCATAATCAATCTCTCTAGAAAACAAAAAAAGACCTGAAATATTATTTCAGGTCTTATAAATCTATACAAATAGTTTGTAATTATTCAGTAACCACCCTTACAGTGATTTTGTGATGTACATTTTTATGAAGATCGATCACTGCTGAATGGTCTCCAATCTGTTTGATGTCTTTGGAAAGGGTTATTTTCTTTCTGTCAATATCAAATCCTTTAACTGACAATGCCTCAGCCGCTTGAATAGCCGTAATAGCACCAAAAATCTTACCACTTTCTCCAGCTTTTGTTTTGATTTCTAAAATCATTTCACCGAGCTTATCCGCTATGGCTTGAGCATCTTTGAGTGATTTTTCAGCTTTATGGGCGGCTTGACGGATATTTTCATCTATCATTTTTCTATTGGATTTGCTGGCCAATATAGCCACTCCTTTAGGAATGAGATAATTTCTTCCGTATCCTGCTTTTACTTTGACTGTGTCATTCTTATAACCCAATCCTTTGATGTCTTCTCTTAATATTATATCCATAACTATTTTATTTAAGAGAATCAGCTACATATGGCAATACAGCAATGTGTCTTGCTCTTTTTACCGCCTGTGCTACTTTCCGTTGAAACTTCAAACTAGTACCTGTAAGTCTACGAGGCAATATTTTACCTTGATCGTTGACAAACTTTAGTAAAAAATTCGCGTCTTTGTAATCAATATACTTGATTCCACTTTTCTTAAATCTACAGTACTTCTTAAGTACTTGATCGTTATTTATTGGTTCGTTTTGTAATGTCATTTTTTTGCAGCCTCCTCTTTATTTTCTTTCTTATTAAAAGCACCTTTACGTCTTCTTTCGTTGTAAATAAGCGCATGCTTATCTATTGCTACGGTTAAAAATCGCATAACTTTCTCGTCTCTTCTGAGTTCAATTTCTAGTTTTGAAACCAATGAGGGATCTGCCTTAAATTCAAGTAAATGATAAAATCCAGTATTTTTATGCTCGATGGAATAGGCTAATTTTTTCAATCCCCAATGCTCTTCATTGATGACTTCGCCTTTATTATCAGTAATTACTTTTATGAATTTAAGAACAGCATCCTTCATCTGAACGTCAGATAAAACGGGAGTTAAAATGAATACTGTTTCGTAATTCTTTTTCATATTGAAATTTATAAAATGTAATTTTAAGGCTGCAAAAATAGCCAATGTTGATTAAAAACCAATCATTATGCCTAGCTTTTCACAATAAAACTTCCTGATCCAATGAGATAGTCATCCGTGTAAACCTCTATGTTATGCGGACCAATCAAAAAAGGCGTACCTTTTTCGTAATAAACTATGACGCTTTGTTGAGAACGGTCATAAAGAATTTCTTTTTGAGCAGTATAGAATAATTCTCTATTTAAGAAAGTAAAGGATCCTGAACCCATATTTACATCATAATAAACATTGTTATCCGGAGCTATCACACGGATCCATAGCTTTTTACCTTCGATGGGGGCCACTTCATTCTCTGAGAGCACAAAAGTAATTTTGAGCTGGCTAATATGCTTTTTTCTGAAAATGGCCAGTCGTTCTTTGCCCCTCACATCTACTGCAGCAATTACAAAATCTTCGATTTTAAGCTTTGAAAGCAACTGCACCTTTTGATTGAGATCATTTTTTTCTAGCTTTATATCATTGATAGACTGATTGAGTACTTGTGTTTCATTTTTCAATTCGATATTCTCAGTCGTGAGCTGCCCATTTATTTGAGTCAATTGGTTGATTTCTTCATCTTTGATCAGGAGCAACTGGCGGTAGCCCTCCACTTTACCTCTGAGGGTACCCAGTGTTATCTTTTGTCGCTGATCTTTATTTAGAAAATACATTTTTTCTTCCTCAAGTTTTTGCTTGATGCCTACCAAGGTATCTATTTCACCTCCTAGCTGAGAGATGGTCAATATACGTTCATCTAGTTCATTAGAAAGAGAGTCGAGTTGTAAAAAGGCGGCTGTCAAGGCGGCTTCTTTCAGCATATTTTGTTGCTGTTCACGCTGAACAAAATAAACGAGAAGAGCAATGGCTAGGATAGCTAAAGCCATCCCAATCTTCAAAATGTTATTATTTTTTGGAGGTTGAGGATCTGAGATACGGCTCGATACTTCGTTTTGGTGGTCTGACATAGGATCAATAATTTTCGAGCAAATTTATAGCATAGGATATATATCGACCAAATATTTTAATTAAATCAATAAAAACAAAACATGTTCAATGTAAAATTTAAAATATTTTATGTCAAAACATTTTTTTAAAGTGACATCATATACTTACAAGTACCGCAAATATGTTTAGATATCATGAAAGGCCAAACTGATTAAGTATTATTTAAAACGGATTCGGAAGCCCAATATTTTCGAGATTTTAGGACGAAGAAATAAATGATAGTATGATTTTTGAGAAACCTTAAGATAATACCGTCGTAGATAAATAATTTAAAAAAAACCTACCAATTAAACATATATCCTTTAAATTACTTAGAATTGCACTTTTAAAACAAATAACAAAACTATTATGAAAAAATCATTCATTATTTATTGTCTTGGAATGTTTCTAGTCCTTTCAGGATTTGCACAAGACAAACCCATGAGAGTTGGGTTGAAATTTGGTGTGCCAAACATAGCAGGGCTAAATTTAGAATATGCGACAGGAAA
>CAJJCN010000041.1 GCA_905182655.1 Flammeovirgaceae bacterium UBA4465 | reverse complement strand
TTCGATATAATCAAACATCCTGAATTTTTCAGCAGCACCCAAAACGGCATCAACCCCTTCAATATTACTGATCTCTTTGGGTTTCAGTTGGGCGTAGCAACCTATGATGGCCACAAAAGATTTGGGTGCGATTTTTTTGGCTTCACGAACTATTTTTTTGCATTTTTTATCTGCGTTTTCCGTTACAGAGCAGGTATTAATAATGAAGATATCCGGAGCTTGATCAAAGGGTACTTTGCGATAGCCCCTGGCTTCAAAGGATCTTGCGATGGTTGATGTTTCCGAAAAATTCAACTTACAGCCCAGCGTATAGAAAGCAACTTTTTTCATTCGAGGGCAAATATAATCAGTGGATAGGAGTTCGACTAGGATATGTAGATAGCATTCTCTAATTTGAAATGAAAAATTTACGAAAGGCTTTATTTAAAGAAATACTCTAGTGAACTATAAATTAGCGCTGAAAGCGTAGGAAATTATATTTGCGCCCATTTTCAACGCCTTCAACCTTACATCTGCAGGATCATTATGTATAGATGCATCTTCCCAACCATTGCCTAGATCACATTCATAGGTGTAAAAGACAACGAGTTTGCCTTCATGGAATATCCCAAAACCTTGTGGGGGCTGCCCATCGTGTTGGTGTATTTTGGGAAGACCGCTATCAAAATCATAATATTGATGGTAGATTTCGTGATCAAAAGGAAGTTCTACCCACTCGTTATTTGGAAATACTTTTTTAATTTCTAATCGGATAAAGGGGTCTAAACCATAGTTATCATCAATGTGAAGGAACCCCCCGGAGGTAAGATACTTCCTGAGATTACTAGACTGGATAGGGTTGAAAGTGACATTGCCATGGCCGGTCATATAAACATAGGGATACAAAAACAGATCAGGGCTACCTGCATCCACCTGATCTTCATTTTTATACAAATCCGTTTTTATGTTTTTATTCGTGAAGGCGATCAAATTTGGGAGTGCGGTTCTGTTTGCATACCAATCACCGCCGCCATCATATTTTAACCGGGCAATTTTCATTTCTTGTGCAAGTGAAAGCCGAGCAGATAAAATGACAAGTAGTATCATCCCATAAATATTCCTTTTTTTCATTTAAAATAAATCATACAACGTTTGAACATCGATCTCAGAAAAGTCATTGATGACCAGGTCAGCATTTAATTCTGCTCTTTTGTGAGAGGTTGCCAAAGCTATCACTTTTGATCCCGCAGCTTTTCCTGCCTCAATCCCTGCGAGGGCATCCTCAAAAACAATACACTGTTCATTGGGCAATCCAATAGACTGGGCACATTTTTGATATATTTCCGGATTGGGCTTTCCCTTGGTTACCGATCGATCATCTAAAACCGATTTAAAATAATGACCTAGGCCCAGTCCGTTTATGGTAAAACTGACATTTTCTTTAGGTGCGCTGGTGCCTATACACATAGGAATTTTGTGTTCTTGTGCATTACTTAGGAAGCTCCACAATCCTTTGGTAGGCGTTAAGAAAGGTTGATATAAATCACGATAGAGTACCTCTTTTTCTATTCCAATTTTTTTTACTTCTTCTTCTGAGGCATCTTTTTGGAGAAATCTGACGACTTCTCCGATCGTTCTGCCATTCATATGATTTCGATAATCTTCTTCATTTAGATCTAGATCATAATTTTTTGCCAATGCTTGCCAAGATTTGTAGTGAAATATATGATTGTCAACAATGACTCCATCCATATCGAAAAGCAATCCAATTCTTTTTGTATTATACATTTTTTGAACTTTTTAGATTTATAATAAGGGTGGCTTCAGAAGTTTGGCTCAACTTATTGTTGATAAATAGACGAATTTTCTGCAATAATTAATTTAGAAAATAACCTACTTATTGAGCAATTATAGGCACTTTTTTGGTCTTTTCAAAGCACGGATAGAAGATTGGTAGAACGAATTATTCAAGTCAATTTTAAGGTTAAAAACTCATCATTTTTTCTCTTTTTTTTAGCCCTTTATCGAGCTTCTCATGCCATTGAATGCAAGTTAACTAATCTTTCATGCTAGAAGAAAAGGCAAACCTATAGTCGTGATTATATTTATCTTGAACTGAAGGAATCTTTGGTTTTTTGTATCCACTTTCTTGTCCCTCCACTCAAGCTTTTATTGTATCACGACATTCTCTTGAACAGTATCTACTGCCCTTAATTACTAGTAAAATAAATAAAACAACTAGGCTTGGCACAGGATTTCATTTGTGGATCATGATGGTATAATTACCTTTAACAGTTTTGGACATGTATAGTTGTGATAATGAAATTACGGAAATTTCTTCTGGAACTTTACTTTTGAATAGTCTCTGACTGCTCAAAGCGATGCAAATAGCAGCAATTACAACTGGCCATTGTTATAGCTAGTTGTTGTGGTATATATAATTACTCCAATATTTGATCGACAACTTCATAACCCGATAGTATAGCACTTTGTACGGAGCCGCGAATTATATAAAAACCTTGAGTGGGGGTGATTCCGTCAACATTATAAGTTTCTCCAGCAAAATATACTTTGTCATCAAGAGAATCATTTAATTTTTTAGATGATTTCTGAAAATCAGATGTCCAAGTCCCTTGGGTATATTTGTGTTGACTCCAATCCTCGTATATATAAGACCCTAGATAATTTTGAGAGGCAAGTCCGTTAAAATAACCATCTAACTCTTGAATTACAGAGTCTACAATTGCATCTGAATTGCCCAATAAATAATATTCTTGAGCTGAAATACCTGTAGACAATAACGCTAAAACATGATCTTGCGATTCCTTACCATAAGCAGCATCATAATATGTTTTCTCTCCACTACTTGTTTCAGATGAAATAACATCTGGATAGAATTGATCAGAAAACTTCATAAACAACTTAAACCCAGGCAAAAATTCAACATCTTGAATAGCAGTGATTTTTTTTGCGGGTAATGGAGGGTTAAAAGTAATAGCATTAGACCTAAGTACACCTATAGAAACAGTTAAAATCACTTTATCAGCTTGATATTCCGTGCCGTTTTCTGTCGTTAATACTACTTGATCTCCCGTGTAGTTTATAGTTGTAATCCTAGCATTATAGATGATATTTTGCTCGATATTTTGCGCAAAGTTTTCATGAATAAAATCATACCACGTCGTGTTCTTAAATTTATATTCTGTTATACCACCTTCATAATAATCAATCATTTCTTCATTTGGAATTTGTGAAATAATATTATCAACTACCTGCTGAACATTCATGGGTTGATATAAAATAGTTTCAACATTTGGTTCATTTCCTGGTTGATCTATTAAAAAGTTCAAAATCGATTTATCTTCATGAATCCACTCAGCACCTAAATCGATAGGAAAATCTGCAAAATTTTCATTTTTCTGGATCCTACCACCAAGTTTGTCAGTTGCTTCTAATATTTGATAGCTAATTCCTTCCTCTTCCAATTTTTTGGCAGCAGCTAATCCAGAAGCTCCTGCACCTACGATGATTACATTTCCTTGAAACTCATTTTCGATATTTCCAGAAGTATTTAGATTTTCATTTCCTTGAAGCTCGTTTTCGGTATTTCCAAAAGTATTTGGATTTTCATCTTTGTTGCAGGCTATAAATGAAAATGGAAGAATGAGAAATAATAATGAAACAAGAGATTTAATTTTAATTAGTTCTTTCATGTGTGTAGATATTTTAAAAATCATCAAGACACAAGATTAATTGATTCTCATATGAATTCATTTGACATTTATCACAAAGCAATTACTTAGATCTTATTCTACTCAACGTTTCTCTAGTTACTCCTAGATATGATGCGATATCAGTAAGGGAGACTTCTTGAAATATTTCGGGAGTCGATTTATAAAGTACTTTATAGCGTTTTTTACTGGTCATGAACTGCAATTGATAGAGTCTTTCCTCAAGATATAGGGTATGTTCTATGATAATAACATTCATCAGGTGACTAATGGATAAATCTGTATGTGTTAGCTCTTTTATTTTTTCGATATTGAATTTTATCAATTCTGAATCTTCTAATAATTCAATCGTTTCTTTTGAGGGTAAGCCTTCATATGTTGTAATTGTTCCAATAACTTCATTTTTGAATGCGAACCACGTGCATACTTCTCTTGATTCTTTTGAATAGTAAGATTTGACACTTCCTTTTAAGATTAAGTAGAAATAACGATGTCTCTTTCCTTCAGAAATTAATTTTGTACCCTTGGTAGATTTCAAATATGAAGCATGCTTCATAAAGGCATCCAGAGACTCTTCTCCTAAGTTAGGGAAGAATGATTTCAATGTTTTTTGAAGCTCTGACTTAGACATTCTTTTTTCTGCTAAAATCATACTAGGGCTTTTATGCTGATTAGATTCTATTAATTTTGCAACATGTTAGATAAAATCCTGATTATTGATTTTGGTTCCCAATATACACAATTGATTGCTCGAAGGGTTCGAGAATTAAATGTATATTGTGAAATTCACCCTTTCAATAAAGCAAATGAGGTAGTTCTCGAAGGCTTCATTGGCGTTATTTTTTCGGGAAGCCCTTGCTCTGTTCTGGATGAAGAGGCTCCGGATGTGGCACTTGACGTTTTCGGAAATCTACCTTTATTAGGAGTTTGTTATGGGGCTCAATTATTAGCCAAAAAGATGGGGGGCAAAGTGGCCAAATCGGCGCATAGAGAATATGGACGGGCCAAGTTGAATCAGGTGATGGGTCGATCAGATTTATTAACTCAAATTGATATAGGGAGTACGGTATGGATGTCTCACGGAGATACCATCGTGGAGTTACCCGAAGTGTTTGAACAAATAGCATCGACTGAAAATATTCCTGTGGCGGCTTTTAAATGGAAGGATAGGCCCGTTTATGGCATTCAATTTCATCCTGAGGTGACGCATTCTGAACAAGGCAAGCTGCTGATTGAAAATTTCATTATAAAAATTTGTGGGGCTAGCCAATCATGGACTCCGGATCTTTTCGCAGAGTCTACCATAGCTAAATTGAAAGAAAAAATAGGTAATGACAAGGTCGTCATGGGATTGTCAGGAGGTGTGGATAGTTCGGTCGCTGCCGTACTGATAGACAAAGCCATAGGTGAGAATCTATATTGTATATTTGTAGACAACGGATTGCTTCGAAAAAACGAATTTGAGGAAGTCCTTACTTCATACAAAGGATTGGGTTTGAATGTTAAAGGCGTGGATGCTAAATCATTGTTCTATGATGCATTGGAAGGTTTGGAAGAACCTGAGGCCAAACGAAAAGCCATTGGACGTGTATTTATTGAAGTCTTTGAGCAAGAAGCTAAAAAGATCAAAAATGTTAAATGGCTCGGTCAAGGAACAATTTATCCTGATGTCATAGAGTCCGTTTCCGTAAATGGGACTTCGGTAACTATCAAATCACATCACAACGTCGGTGGCTTGCCAGAAAAAATGAATTTAAAGGTATTAGAACCATTAAATACTTTGTTTAAAGATGAAGTGCGAAAGGTTGGGGCCACCCTTGATATTTCAAAAGAGATCTTAGGAAGGCATCCTTTTCCCGGGCCAGGATTAGGTATTCGTATTTTAGGAAGCATCAATGCTGAAAAGGTACGTATCCTCCAGGAAGTAGATCATATTTTTATTCAAGGACTTAAAGATGAAGGCCTCTATCATCAGGTTTGGCAGGCAGGGGCTATGTTGCTTCCAGTTCAGTCCGTTGGGGTGATGGGCGATGAGCGGACTTATGAGCAGGTAGTCGCATTAAGGGCGGTATCTAGCTTAGATGGCATGACCGCAGATTGGTGTTATTTGCCGTATGAATTTCTGGGTCGCATGTCTAATCACATTATAAATAAAGTGAAGGGAGTCAATAGGGTGGTATACGACATCTCTTCTAAACCACCTGCAACCATAGAGTGGGAGTAATGCTGAAAGGAATCGCCATATTGTTTTTATTATTGAATACTTTGATGGGCTTAGGGCAGTCTAATCCAAGAGATGAGTTTAATGAAGCCAAAAGATTGATGTCAAATCAGCAGCTTAGATCTGCATTGAGCGCTTTTGAATTATTAAAAACGGATCCTCAACTTGGGGCTCACGCCTACTTTTTTAAAGGATTGTGCTACAGCAAGAACTCAGATTATAAGAAGGCCATTGACAATTGGGAGGTAATTGAAGAGAAATTTCCAAATTGGCCAGAACAAGATGAGGTATTTTATTGGCTGACCTTAGCCTATTTTGAATTGAAAAAATACGATGCCGCCCTTAATTTTTTGGATCGCTACAATGCCTATGCTAGGGATACAGATTTTTCATCAAGAGTGATCAACAAATACTGTACGGATTTATCCATTGCAGATTTGCTTGAACACAATAGAGCGCATCCCAATTACCGTCAATTGTCACTTATTTTGGCGAGAAAATTAATCATTGAAAAAGATTGGTCTGATTACGTACCTGTGGTCAATCAATTGAAATCTAAATTCAATTTCACAAATGAAAATTTAATCAACGGGGAATTGAAAGATGAGTTTGCCTCATCTTACGCGGTTGCAGTGACCTTACCTTTCATGTTTGATTCTCTAGGGAACCCTAATACAGTGATCAGAAATAAAGTGATCATCGAATTTTATCAGGGTATGCTGTATGGACAATCTGAACTAAAGTCTAAAGGTATCCAATTAAATTTTTATGATTTTGACACACAAAAATCGCAAAGCACCACAGATACTTTATTGCCTTATTTGAATCAGGCAGATCTTATTGTGGGGCCTTTGTACGCAGGGCCTATCAGTAGCGTCAAATCTCTTTCATTAAAGGATAGTATCAATATTATCAACCCGTTTACCAACAACGAAGAATTCATTGAAGATAATCCTTTTGCTTTCATGTTTAAGCCTAAATCCAAAACTATTGCGCTTAAGCTAGCGGAGTTTGTCGCTGAATCTGATACCAACAAAAATGTCGTGGTATTTTACCAAAATGAGCGAGACTCAATATCAGGACAAGTTTATAGAAATTACCTAGAGGAAAAAGGTTTTAATATATTGGGATTCAAGCGCTTAGATGAAAATAGCTCAAAGCTATTGTTGGATGACTGGATAGAAACAAAGAAGGTATACTTCACGAAATATGAGGCCGATTCGATTTCCGAAATAGTAGGAAGAAAAATCATTTATACCGATGAGGTATCAGATTATTTGAT
Source organism: Flammeovirgaceae bacterium UBA4465 (assembly GCA_905182655.1). Lineage (GTDB taxonomy): Bacteria > Bacteroidota > Bacteroidia > Cytophagales > Cyclobacteriaceae > UBA4465. Next base: position 2,117 of record CAJJCN010000041.1, on the reverse strand, counting down.
TGATCAAGAAACGGGTAAATGGCTGGTTGCCTATGAGGATAAATTCATATTCCCTAAGGATTCTATCAATCACATCTTGATGGCTACGGAGTCAAGCACCGTCATCAATAACTTATTGGGAGCGCTCGTAAATCGTGATGAAAAGGTAAGTGTTTACGGTTATGGTAATTGGTTCTTTGAGCGAACCGTAAATTATGAACTTTTACAAAAGCTAAATGTGAAGTTGGCAGTTGATGATTTTATTGATAAAGAGACTTTAATATATGAGCAATTCAGAGATGATTTCATTTCTGAATTTCATCAGTCACCTTCAGCCTACCATCAATTGGGCTATGAATTCATTATATTCATGGGGGACATGTTGAATGAACATGGGAAATATTTTCAAAACAGTTTGAACATGGATTTGATGGAAGGATACCTCATGGAGGGAAATTGGTATCCAGGTACTCGAGATAATCAAGTAGTACCCATCATTGAAATGCAAAATTTTAGGCTTAAGCGATTAAATTAAATGAATACCCATAAAAGTAAAGTGTTATTTGAACGAGCAAAGGCTTTGATACCTGGGGGCGTGAATTCACCAGTAAGAGCTTTTAAATCAGTAGGTGGAGATCCTATTTTCATGTCTCATGCCAAAGGAGCCTACTTATATGACGAGGATGATAATGCCTATATAGACCTCATCAATTCTTGGGGACCTATGATTTTAGGTCATGCCAATGAAGAGGTTGAAAAGGCCATTTTTGAAGCTGTGAAAAGTTCAACTTCTTTTGGGGCTCCCGGTAGAAGAGAGGTGGAAATTGCAGCCTTGATCATTGATATGGTGCCTTCCATTGAGAAAATCAGGATGGTCAACTCTGGAACGGAGGCGACGATGTCTGCCATTCGATTGGCCAGAGGCTATACAGGAAAGAATAAATTCATCAAGTTTGAAGGCTGTTACCACGGTCATGGAGATGCTTTCTTGGTGGCCGCAGGGAGTGGGGCCGCCACCTTGGGTGTCCCCGATAGTCCTGGGGTAACGAAGGGAACGAGTCGTGATACTTTATTGGCTCCTTACAATGATTTGAAGGCCATTGATCGTGTGATTGCCGAAAATGAAAATGAAATATGTGCCATTATTGTGGAGCCAGTCGCGGGTAATATGGGCTGCGTGCTACCAAATGATGATTTTTTAAAAGGACTTAGAGAACGATGTGATACCCATCAAATATTATTAATATTTGATGAAGTAATGACCGGGTTTAGACTTTCGGCTGGAGGTGCACAGGAGTTGTTGGGAGTAAAGCCTGATTTAACCACCTTTGGAAAGATTATTGGGGGAGGTTTACCCGTGGGTGCCTATGGTGGATCAAGAGAGATCATGAATCAAATAGCCCCAGAGGGGCCTGTTTATCAAGCAGGTACGTTGTCTGGAAATCCTGTAGCGATGGCTGCAGGAATGGCCATTTTAAGGAAATTGCACGAACACCCAGAAATCTATAAACAAGTTGAACAGACGACGCGTCAAATCACCGCGGGCATAACCAATATCTTATCCCGTCAAGGGCTCAAGTATACGATCAATCAGATAGGTAGCATGTACAGTTTATTTTTCACGGATCAGAAGGTGACGAATTTTGAAACAGCCAAGAGTACAAACGCCCAATTGTTTGGTGCCTATTTTCGTGGAATGTTGTCCCGAGGCATCTACTTAGCACCCAGTCAATTCGAATCTCTTTTTATTTCCAATGCCATTCAATCTACTGAAGTAGATGCTATCTTAAAGGCGACAGACGAAGTGCTGCTAGAAATGCACGAAACGAGATAGTTTTTTTCTGAAAAGGAATCATTAATTGATGTATCATTAAATATTGCCAATGATATTAAGGCAATTAGGAATAACCTCTATGTTGAGCTTTTGCTCCATAGTTAAAGATTCACCATCTAATTGCACTTGTTTAGTGGGTGAGGTCATGACCATTTTTTTCAAGATATATTGATCAACAAATTTGCTTTTGAGCAGGCCTTTATTAAAAAGCTGAAAAATCAGTAGGGGTGCGTAATAAAAAGGAAATTCTTTGACGATAATCAATCGCAAAAAGCCGTCATCTAATTTGGACTCGGGTGATACA
>CAJJCN010000040.1 GCA_905182655.1 Flammeovirgaceae bacterium UBA4465 | reverse complement strand
AAATGAATAGCCTAATAAACAAGTGATGATTGCTATTCGAGTCATATAGGTATGGTTATTGTACTCTTTGATTTTCATTGCAGTGTGTGTATTTCTATTGATTATGTGTAGGTAATCCTAAAATAAGTAAACTATCACATACTTTATCTCTAAAATAACCTTAAGGTAACCTTATGGGACACCAAAAGTAATGTTTATATAGGCATTTTTAAAAAAAAAATTCAAAAAATGATTGAAAATTTCGCCTTGAAAAACATAATATACGAGATCTCCTCACTTAAGAAGATGAGAGCGTGCTGCTCAGCGCTAAGAATTTTATTATTTACATCGATATTTATTATTAAGATGGCATATACCGTTCATTAAATGAATGATTATTAATGTTTATATCACAGTCGGAGCTATTTCCTTTTCGCAAAACAAATCAATATTACATCTCAATTAATCTGTTATAGGGTATTTTTTATGTCCATTATCTATTTTGGACATAGAAATTCTTAATAATTCTAAATAAATAGTTTTTTTATTTGGAGGACGATTTTATGATATGATTAAAAGTTGCTTCCAAAAACAATTTCGATACCAAAATGCAACTTTAAAAAAATTAAAGATCAGTTAAAAAAAGGTAAAAGTAATGCTGAGTAAAAACTATTGGGAAAGGGTTTAAAATTGGCTGATTTTGAGATGGCGTATGGATACTATTTAAAGCTAGAACACAATTATTTAATAAATAAAACCCATGTCCTCACTCGACAACAGATATGAGAATGCTCATGTCTTTCTCTTTGCTAGGAAAAAAAAGGATGGGTTCATATTTAGGATCCTTGAAAGCCCAAAAGAAGGTCCACAAACATGAGTTAGTTTCGAAATAGAGGTTACACCAAGGAGGATTTTCATGATTTGTTCCAACTGGCATCCGTCAGGACACCATGATGGAAACCCATCCTTCATTATCTAGCCAATAAGATGGCACCAGAGGGTTGGAAGATTTGTGTCTCATCACATGAAATGATGTAATAATAGATCCCTTCGGGAGCTTCACTACTGCTATAGGTATTACCATCCCAAATGCAATCATCAACAAATTGACTTCCCGACCAAATCTCTTTGCCCAGTTCATTAAAGATGTACACAGTACAGTCGATCATATCAACCGCATTGCGAATTTCCCAACAATCAAATCCATATCCATCACCATTGGGGGAAAAGCTTTTTCTGGGAGCTACAAAATCAATGGACATGCGCACGGTATCAGACTCATAACAACCATTGGCATCATTGCCTGAGAGCGTGACCAATTCATAAATAGATTTCGGATAAATATTGACCTCAATACCATTGGAGTCGCTTACGATATTGGTGGGTTCCCAGAGATAATCTGAACCGCCATTAGCGGAGAGGGGAATATTGGTTAACCAACCGGTAGGCTCAGGCACGGTCAAGAGACCCTCTGTGATTTCTCCAGCACTTGAGGTAATCTCAATATTTGAGTCATAATAATTATTGATGGTTATGAAAGAAGTATCAGCGCATCCTACACTATTGACCCACATTACAGAGAGGTCTTTAGGATTCGTTTCAGAAGCCAGATCAATGACGCCATAGGTATTGTAGGTGGTATCTCCATTGCTCCAAAAATAGGAAGCGAGGTCAATAGGTAGTGCCAATGGGAGACTATCACTTGGGCATTTTTCAACACCATCTGACGCATCAATAGTTAAAGTTGGAATTGTCGTGACAACTACTAATTGATTTACTTCACTTTCACAATTAGCCACTTCTTGATAGCCTGTACTCAACTTGACTGAATAGACACCCGCCTCAGAAAAGCTTAACGTATCTGATGCGATCATACTGGTACTATCGGTAGTCATGTCAGCAGGGTTGGTATAACTCCAGCAATAAGTGTTGGTGTAAGCGGTATTGGTACTGTCAATGGTGGCTTCAAATAGTCTATCTAGCTCCACGCAAGTTGCTGTTACCCCCGTAATGGTAAAGGTGGGTTTAATGACTTGGGTTATGGTATAGGGTTCACCGGTGGCCTCGCAAGTCGTCGCAGTCTCTATCGTAGTTACTGAATAAACACCGGTGGTATTGGCATCATAAGTACCACTTGTTTCTCCCGCGATGGCGATACCACCGCGGTTCCACTGGTAGGTGAATCCAGGGTAAGTAGAAATGGCCAATTCGGTGGTCAGCCCTTCACAAAATAAGTCATCCCCATTATTAACAATCGTACTTGGCGGACCCATGTCTATTTCTAGGATCTTGGTCGCGGTTTGCCCAGCACAACCACCTGTATTTGAAATGGTTAAAGAATAAGTTCCGGCCATCAATGAGGAAGCTGCTTCAAAGCTGGGTGAAGCCTCTATAGACGTGAAATCATTGGGCCCTGTCCAATTATAATTATCGGCAGACAGCGTAGAACTCAAAACAAAAGCACTTCCCAAACAGACCGTAGTTGGAGAAACTTCGATGACAGGAGTCCCAGGATCGCTCGAGCTACTACTCGTAACTTCGACAACATCAGAGGTTAGACTACAAGATCCAATGGCTGCGGTTACCCTTACTTTGATGTCAGTAATGTAGCTGCTGATGTCTAGTTTATTTTGGGTAGAAGTGCCGTTTACCGAGTAAGTGCTACCATCATCGACACTAATTTCCCAGCTGTAAGTAGTTCCAGATGAGGCACTTGCTGTTACGAAAAATTCTACACCAGTGCAATAGCTAGAGGTGACAGGTGCTATGACTGGGGTCAAGCAGCCGGCATTTTCTACAATAGACAAGATGCCACTTGTATTTATGGCGCTTTTAGAAGTCACCGCAAGATCTGGCTTTCCATCATTGTTAAAATCACTGATCCTTAAATTTCGATTGTTGTTTAAATTCATTTCTACTGATTGCTTGTCAAAACTAAAGTTCCCTTCTGCAGAGGAGGAATTGAAGAATACATTGATTCCAGTTTTGCCAGATTCTAGAATACCCGTGGCTATATCTGGTTTTCCGTCCCCATTAAGATCACCTACAGCAAGACCCCAAGGGAAGAGGTCAGTGGGGACTTCTTCACGAACTCCCATTTCGATGGAACCTCCAGCTTCAGAGGTGTTATTTGGTAAAATCATTAATTCTCCCGAAGAAGAACTTCCCTCAGAGGCGATGATTTCTAAAAAGCCATCGCCATCCAAGTCACTTATTTCAATGGCTCGAATTTCATCACGTTCCAAAGAGATCAGTTTAGTTTCATCTTTAAAATTTAATCCCTCTGAGGTGCTGATATTTTCAAAGTAGAATAGGTCAGATCCCGCAAAAGCACCCACGATAATTTCGGGAAGATTATTGTTGTTAAGATCAGCGATTTGAATGCCTCTTGCGGCAAGTTCTGTACCCAGACTTAAAAGCAACGGAGACCCAAAACTTAAAGAACCCGTCGTGCTCGTGTTTTGAAAAACATCTACGTCATTGTATTGATTGCTAGAAATAACAAGGTCTAATTTTCCATCTTGGTTCAGATCGTCTATGGCAATTTCTGCTGGCGGACGTATCAGGGTGTCACGTCTATTCAAAATCAATTCTAATACGTTATCTTCATCAAAACTAATATTGCCAGTAGTTGAGGTATTCAAATAAACTTCTACATTTCTTGTTTCTGATCCCTCGCTAGTTTGTGTAACGACAAGATCCGGCTTACCATCCCCATCAAGATCCCCACATTCCACATGTAAAGCAGGCTGACTACCCAAGCTAAGGGCTTTAACGAAGGACGATGTTCCTCCCGCAGTAGCTGAAGTATTCCGAAAAATTATTCGTTCTGCGGAGGTAGCGTCTTTGTTTTGACCGGAAGTAACTACCACATCATTTAAGCCATCATCATCAAAATCACAAAGGCATAAGTCATAGATAAATTGCTCATTAACCGCTATATTTTGAACGGAGGCAAAGGGATAATCGGTATCTGTGGATATGTTGCCATTCCAATTGGGTAGGAAAAACGAAGAGGATACTGCCACACCATTGATATTGATGACTGTTATGGGTCCGTAACTGGCGCCAGCAGGGACTTTTACTTCAATGAGTCCCGATGAATTGGATAGAATGGTTCCTTTGGTACTACCGAAATACACTTCGCTACTTCCTAGTGTTGAACCTGAAATAGTCACCGTTTCAGTGGGGGCAGCGATCAATGGAGATACAGAGCTTATGAAGGGGGCCGATTGCCCAAAAGCAAAACTAAGACCAAAAATAATCCATCCAAAGGTGCCGAATATTCTCATCATTGTTTGTTCACTTTAATCATCTTAATCCATATTTTACCCATGCCTTTTTTCTTCCGTTCTCTAAATAATTTTGATTTCAAATCAGCCACATTCTCAGATCTATAGATTACCGTATAGTAAAATCCTTTTTCACTCACATAACCGACCAAAGCCTCATGGTATCCTTTTAAAAACAGTTCATCACTGAACTTATCCGCATTTTCATAAATTTCAAATACGCCTGCCACAATATAAACACCTTCAGGTAATTCTAACAAATGATTACCCTTAACGACCTCTTCGATATAAACTTCTTCTTCAGGGGCTACTTCCTCTACTACAACTTCCTCAGGCGCTTCCGCGATAACTTCTTCTTGAACGTCTGGTTTCATTGTAGCTTTTGCGATGATAGCGTCTATAGCCTCCTTACTCATGGTGGGCTCCCATACCATGACAGATTCCGCTTCACCCTCTTCATTGGTTTTTACGTATTGAACACCAATTTCAACAATGCCATCGGCGTTCGTTCGGATTTCCTTTGTTTGATCACCGATCATTTCCCATGATTCATTTGCAGGAACCCAAGTAATGGCCTCCTCGATGACACCCTCTCTGGTTACGTGTTGTACAACTACTGCTTTCCATTCTTCACCTGTTTCGGTAGTTATCACGACCTCTCCACGCGTTTCATCTAGTTCCCATGGCTTATCTAGTTCCACGGTATCTATTCTTTCAATGATCACTGTATCTATTTTTTCTACGATCACTGTATCTATTTTTTCTACGATCACTGTATCCACTTCTTCTTCTGGCCTTTTAGAATTGATAAAAGAAGAAGTATGCTTGGCATGAGGTTTTCTTTTTCCCAGGTGGATACCTAAATGTATTTCATGAGAGGGTCCTAAATCATTCATTATGTTTAGGTTTCCAGTTTCATAACTGTAACCTAACCCAAATCTCCCTTTCAATTTGACGCCTGCGGTTCCAATGAAATTCATATCTTCTCTATAGGTACCACCGACCCAAACTACGTGATATAAATGAAGCAGGATGGTTCCTTCCAATTGACTAGTCCCATAATTATTGTATCTGTAGACTACATGGGGTTCTATAGCGATGTTATCTGTTAAATGGCCTCTGTAATAAGTTTGCAACATCAGATTGTCGAGCGGCTTTATTCTAATAGGATCTGAACTGTCTTTATCTGTAAATTTGTCATAGCTGATCAAATTGGGTATTGAAAAGCCAAAATTAAAATGGCCTGCATGATACGTCAATCCAAAATCAGCCAACGCAAAAGTGCTATTGTCTGCAATATTTGCATAGGCAGGGTCAAAAGGATCATCTAATTCTCCATAATTTAACATTTGACTACCTCCACCTACAGACAAACCAAATCGTATGTGATGCTTTAGATCCAGGGTCAACAAATAGGAGACGGATGCTTTTCCAGCGGTCGTGTTCAGTAAACCTCCTTGTTCAATATTGTATCCAGCAAATCCGATGCCTATTCCTCCGGGTAAGGGGGCATGAAAACTGCCATGAATCGTAGTTGGGGCATCATTCACACCAGACCATTGTTGCTGGTAGAGGCCATAAAATACCGAGTGTCCCTCTACGCCGGCATACGCAGGATTGTAGAGGTAAGGATTCATGTAAAACTGATTGAAAAGGATAGGTTGTTGAGCGAGAACGGAAAAAGAACAAAGTACTAAAATTAGTAGATGTATTTTTTTCATGTCAACTGGTTAATCATAATTGGATGCTCACTAAAATGAAATTCAAAAATGGGAAATTAATTTTAGAATTAAAAGAGAAATGAATCAATTAGATTAAAATAAATAATTGAATACTCAAAAAAAAAAAGAAGAGAGATCAATTTAAATTAATTTGGAGGAAAAAAGATTTTTTTTTTCGTACGTTTGCTATTGAAATCAATCTAAATGAAAATAAGTCATTGTCTTCTTATCGTTGTTTTTTCCCTAACCTCTATACATGTTCAAGCACAATATTGGATCGGAATTAAAGGAGGGCCCTCCTACATCATGCATGATTATCAGTTTGAAGACTACAAAGACAGTTTTAATATTGAGGATAATTCTAATTTTCACATCGGTGCTATCATGACTTACGTTGCTTCAAAAAGATTTGCGGTGACTACCGAATTAAATTATGAGAGAAGATCGAGAACATTGTCTAATATACCAGATGTATCCGACTCGGCTACGAGTGTTTTTAATACACACTATTTAACTGCTCCCATTTTATTGCAGGTCAATTTTGGAGGATCACCGATTTCCTTTTATGTAAACGGTGGGATTAAATTAAACTACTGGGTGGCGGGCAACGGTACCTTATATACCCCAGATATTGGACTGTTCACTGATGGAAAGGCTGTAGATTATAATATTGTTTTTAATGAATCTGATCCCAAATCAGGCCAAAAATCAATTAATGATCCCAATCGTCTACAATATGGATTGAGTGCAGGGACTGGATTTTATTTGGATGTAGTCGGTGGAGGGCGTGTATTGGTAGATTTCAGATATAATTTTTCACATTCCAACTTAGGATTTAATGGCAGGAGTGAAGATTTTTTTGATAGTGCTGTACCCTATTATGAAAATTTTGAATACCGCAATCATTCGATTACCGTATCTGTTGGCTATTTGCTTTATTATAACTCTCAATTCAAAAGAAAAGGTGCCAGCACAGCTAAAGTGAAAAAATAAAAGACATAATTGTTTTAATGATTTCCTGTATTAGAGTCCTTCTATAACCACCCAAAATAAAGTTTTGATCAACTTAAATTTGATATAGTTAGATAGATATCATAGTTTAGGCACCAACTAATTACTAATATACGTGTTAAAGGCATTCCTAAGATTTCTCGGTGCGGTTGATGGTGAGGACAGGCAAATGTGGTTTTTGCTAGGTATTGGTGCCTTTATGGGGTTTTTTCTCGCTAGCTACCAAGTAGGTACTGAATCTTTATTCATTCAAACTTTAGGAGAGAAGTACCTCGCAGAATCTTTCTTTGTAACAGGGGCCTTGGGTGTGCTTTCTTCCGTTACTTACGTATACCTTCAAAAAAAAATTAGATTTTCTCGGTTAGTCATAGGCAACGCTGCGGTGATCACCCTGTTTGTATGTTGTCTCAGGCTCGCTTTTGAGTTTGTTGAGGTTGGGGATAAGGAGTCTGGATTTTCCTTACTGCCTTTTTTGCTTTTTGTGATGATGGGACCTATGACCTCAATTTTGCTTTTGGGTTTCTGGGGGTTATTCGGAAGAATTTTTGATACGCGACAAACCAAAAGATTGATAGGTAGTGTAGATACAGGCCAATTAATTGCCACCATTATTGCCTTTTTCTCAATACCTCTGTTAATAGAACTTCCTTTCATTGATGATACTTATGATTTACTTTTTGTATCAGCCATTTCGATGATAGTCATATTATTGATGACTATTTTGATCTGTAAAAATTGGAATGTTGATTTAATAGACTCCCTAAAAAATGACCAAAAAGTAGAAGACACGGGTTACTTAGGTATTTTTAAAAACAATTACACCCGTCTTTTATCTGTTTTTATGATATGCTCTATGGGAGCAGCTATTTTTGTAGAATACAGTTTTTTAGCCACTATTGAAATTTATCATCCCGAGGAGGATAAATTAAATCGGTTTTTGTCTTTTTTCAATGGTACGGTCATCATCATGAGTTTCATTATTCAGACCTTTATTAATGATATAATACTCAATAGATTTGGTTTGAAAGTAGCCTTGATGACTATGCCTATTATTTTGATAATTTTCATGATTGGAGGTCTTATTTCAGGTCACTTTTTTGGCTACGAGCTATTGAATGAAGACTTTTTGTTTTTCTTTATGTTCATTATCAGTGGTAAGGCATTTACGGCTTCGTTGAGAGATGCTTTGGAATCACCCGCCTTTAAGTTGTTTTTTTTACCCTTCAACTTAACCATTCGATTTGATATCCAGAATAAGATAGAAGGAGTTATCGGACAAGTCGCCACTTTTTTGGCGGGAGGATTGCAGATGCTGGTGGCTACTTTGGTCTTTATTAAGCTGATTCATTTTATTTATTTGATCATCGCGATTGCCCTCGGCGTTATTTATTTATCCGTGAAGCTGTACAATCAATACCAGATTAAACTTAAGGAAACGTTGACTAATCAGCGAGATCTTTTGGCTGATGAAGGGAAAATCAATGAATATAGCTCCTTGAGAGTGTTACAAAACGAACTCAAAAGTGAAAACGAACTCAGAGTACTCAATGCCCTTCGCTTGTACGAGCAACTGGATCCAATTAGACTGCCCCTAGTGCTTTTAGATCAATTACCTGCATCTAATGCGAAAATAAAAAGTTATGCCTATTCAAAGTTGTCAGAAATCAAGGCCTATGAAACTTTAGAAATTATCAAGCAGGAATGTAAAAAAGAAGAAAAAGAATCTATACTGATTTTGGCTAATAAAACCATTGAGGTTTTAAAGGAATTTATAGCTTACGAGCTTAACGATGAGTCCATCAGGCGCTATACGCGGTCTACCCGACAGCAAGAAAGAGTGCATGGCGCCAGGTTGTTGACAAAAATAAAGGAAGACAAGCATGTGCCTTATTTGGCAGAATTATTAAGAGATATTAATCCTGAAGTGCGTACCGCAGCCCTTATAGCCGCTGGAAAGTTGAAACGCCCTGAGATGTTAACGGTTATTATCGATCACTTACATATCCCGAGCTACAGTAATACGGCAATGTCTGCTTTAAAGTATTTGGGTGATCGTGTATTCCATGCTGCTGACGCTGCTTTTTTTAAAACGGAACAGCATACGGCTACCATGGTTAGAATCGTGCAGTTATTTGGAATCATTGGAGGTAAACAAGCTAAAGATTTGCTTTGGAAGAAAATTGAATTTCCCAATAAACGTGTAGTGTCAGAATTGCTATTATCGTTGAATGCCTTGGGCTTTGAATCTAAAGATTTTCAATCGGCTCGGATCAAATTAATTATTGAAGGTCTGCTGGGTGATATTGCGTGGAATATAAAAGCGATACAAGATACCCCTCAAGTTTATCCAATAGATCCTATAGATGCAGAATTACTGCAAGCGTTAAAAGAGGAGAATAATGTAAATTTGAATAATTTATTTATTCTATTGGGTATGATCTATGATGTACATAATGTGCAGTTGGTTAAGGAGAACTTAGCCCATGGCTCAATGGATTCTGTGACTTTTGCCATAGAGATGTTAGACGTCTTTGTCGAGGATGAAATCAAGCCTATGCTACTGCCTATTTTGGATGATATCAGTGATAAAGAACGACTGGACTTATTATTGAATTTCTTTCCACCTGAGCATTTCGAGTCTCATCCAGACTTACTCACCCAGATCATAAATAGAGACTTTAATCGGATCACCCGGTATACTAAATCCTTGGCTATCAATAGGCTTCATCAACTTCCTGATGCCAATGTATCCAATTCATTGATAGCAAACTTATTTAATCCAGATGTTTTGCTGTTGCAGAGTGCGGCAAATTCTATATATCAAATGGACCCTGAGGCCTATCAAACTCATACCAATAGGCTTAAATCATATTCTAAATTACGATTAGATAAGATTATTTTACCTCCTATTTTTCTTTACAAAGACGAAGACAATTATCAAAAAATGTTACTGGTGGAGCGGGTAAGGTTCATGAAATCTATATCTAGCTTTGCAGCGATCCCTGGAGACAGTATTACTCGAATGGTAGACTCCATGAACGAAAGAAAAGTGGCTAAGGGAACGGCACTTATTAATGAAGGAGATGACGGGGATCAACCCTTGTTTATTATGATTAACGGAAAGGTTGACTTGATCAGAGCGGGTGCTGTATTCAAATCATTGGGCCCCAAGGATATTTTAGGAGAGGAGGCGATTCTTTTTATGGAGAAATTTGATTACCAAGCAATTACAACAGAAGAGACCTCTTTTTTTATCTTACCGAAAGAGGAACTTTTTGATTTGATGACGCTGCATGTTGAAATATTAAGGGCCTTCCTAGAGCATATAGATACGACGGTTAAAACGTCACCATTAGATCCATTTGATCTGAGCATTTTAGATGATAATGTCAGTGTGTTTAATTAGCCTTGAGATCTATATAGCTAAGCCATGAGCACCATAAAAAAAATATTAATTATTTATTCAGAAGAAGATGACCTGCAGATTCAAGGGGATGCCAGAGGCTGGGTAACTAATTTTTTTAAGTTTCTCTCCTCTTTGTTGGTGCACATGAACTACGGTGATCTTTTGCTGGAGTTGTGTAGTTTCAACCATCTTAAAAAAAGTGAATTAAAAAAAAATATTATGGTGGTCATGGTCGTTAGCCCACTTCTGGATCCTGAAGACCAAGGATACCAACTGATCTCCTCTTGGTTAAAGGAAATGACGAATGCAAAAAAAGGTATTCAGGAGGACTCGGAAAGATGTTTAATAGTTCATAAAACAATTTTTAATTACGATAGGTTTCCAGAATTGATCGCCTTGAATAACTACCAGCTTTATGAAATAGATAATGCCACGGGTTTACCCCGGGAGATCAATAGATTTTTTGGTTTAGAGGCGGAAAAAAATTATTGGATGAAGTTGATTGATTTGTCTTTTGATATCTCGCAATATTTATCTTTTGATACAAAAAGAGTTAAGGAAGAAGCCCCAAATAAAAGAGAAAAGACCGTTTATCTGGCTGAAGTAGGTAAAGATTTGGTAGTTCAAAGGGACATGATACGTCGAGAATTGCGGAGCCATGGCTTTGAGGTGTTACCCAAAAACCCGATCACTGGAGATCGTGGAGATATAGAGATGGCCATCAAAGATAATTTATCAAACGCCAGATTATCTCTCCATTTGATTGGCGAAGATTATGGTGAAAGGATCGAGGGTCATGACTTGTCCATGATTGATTTTCAAAATGAAATCGCCCATGAATATACGGGTATTATGATAAAGGAAAACGCCAAAAATGATGAAAAAAAGCGATTTGGCAGATTGATTTGGATTTCTCAAGGCATAAAAAACATTACAGAACGACAAAAAATATTCATTGAAAATATAAAAACCGAAGCTGCACTGCATGAAGAAACCGAAGTGTTGGAGGTAGATCTTGAAGAGATGAAATCTATTGTAATTGAAGAAATTGAAACGGGGGGTAGGTTTCAGAGTATCACTCGAGAAATTTCCGGTTATCAGGAGCCTTCAAAAAAAGATTTATCGAAAATAATTTATTTAATTTTAGATAGAGAGGATCTAGAGGAAGGGCAAGTAATAGCAAAAACACTTAAAAAAAAGGGTTATAGGGTAGTTCAGCCTATCTTTGAGGGGGCCTTGGTCGATGTGCGTTATATCCATCAAGAAAACCTTAAAAGATGTGACGCGGCTATAATATATTTCGGAAACACCTCTGAAGCATGGATTAAAACTAAATTACAGGATCTAATGAAATCACCTGGATTTGGACGAATCAAAAAAATACAAGCCAAAGCAGTTTATTTCAAAGGTGAAAATAAGATGGATATCAATTACCTGAAAAAAAACAACACCATGACATTGGGTGATCAAACCCCATTTAGATTACTTCATTTAAAGCCATTTCTAACATTACTTGAGGGTAAAAAATGAATGATAAAGCACTAGATAAGGAAGAAGTTGTTGGCTCTGATATTTCGGAGCTGTTCAATCCTTTCCCAGGATTGAGGCCTTTCGGTGTAGAAGAAACTTATTTGTTCTTTGGAAGAGAAGGTCAAAGTGATGATGCTTTAGTAAAGTTATCTAGGAGTAGGTTCGTTGCTATTTTGGGCGCTTCGGGCAGTGGAAAATCTTCTTTTATGTATTGTGGCCTCATCCCGTCATTACAAGGAGGAATGATGACCGAAGCAGGCTCCAATTGGCAAACGATGGTGAGCAGGCCCGGATCGGGTCCTATTGATAATCTAGCCGAATCTATATTAAAATACAAAAAAGACTACCATGATCTATCACAAGAAGATCAGCTGATCGAAAGGACGATTGTCAGTACGGTATTACGCAGTACAAGCCTCGGACTAGTAGAAGTAATAAAACAGGTCAATAAAGGGCAAAATATCAATACACTCATCGTCATTGATCAATTTGAAGAACTTTTTCGCTTCAGCAAGCTAGAAGCTAAAAATTCTGATCAAAATGAGTCGGCGGCGTTTATTAATTTATTGATTGAAGCTGTAGAGAGTCCAGAGGTGTCTGTATACGTAACGATCACGATGCGTTCTGATTTTATTGGAGAATGTGCCAAGTATCTTGATCTCACTCAATTGATCAATGATTCTCACTATTTGATACCCCAAATGGTAAGAGATCAAAAACGGATGGCTATAGAAGGCCCTATTGCCGTTGGAGGAGGAAAAATTGCTCCGCGTTTGACGCAGCAACTACTCAATGATGTGGGTGATAATCCGGATCAGTTACCTATTTTACAGCATGCTTTGATGCGAACCTGGGGCTACTGGGTGTCCTCACGTCAAGAAGGGCAAGCCATTGATCTTGAGCACTACAATGCCATCGGCACTTTAAGACAGGCACTTTCACAACATGCCAATGAAGCCTTTGATTTATTAAACAAAAGAGAACGGCAAATCGCTGAATCAATGTTCAAGGCATTGACCGAAAAAGGAGCAGAAAACACTGGGATTAGACGACCGACCAAGCTCAGCACCCTAGCGGCGATCTCTGGCGTATCTGAAGATGATGTAGAGCGCGTAGTTAATAGGTTTAGAGAACCTGGAAGATCCCTCTTAATGCCCCCTCATGGCGTTTCAATTACCTCTGAAACCGTGATCGATATTTCCCATGAGAGCTTGATGAGGATCTGGGACAGATTGAAGCAATGGCTTGAGGAAGAGAGCAAATCTGCTGATATGTACTTGAATCTTTCTGAGGCGGCACGAAGGTTTCAAGAAGGAAAGGCAAGCTTATGGCAAATGCCAGACTTACAATTGGCCATCAACTGGCGTATTTCAAATAGGCCAACCATTGTTTGGGCCACCCGCTACGATGAAGCTTTTGAAAGAGCTATGGTGTTCTTGGAAACGTCCGAGCGAGCGTATGAAAATGAGCAACGAAACAAGGCGCTTTTACAAAAAAGAAAAGTAAAGAATAGTAGAATCCTTGCCTTGGTTTTCGGTGCTTTGGCGGTGATTGGAATATTTTTAACCTTATATTCCGTAACGCAGACGAATTTAGCTCAGGATAGTGCAGCGAAAGCTAAGGAAAGTGAAGCCGCGGCATTGATTAGTGCCGAAAAGGCAAAAGAAGAAGAGAAAAAGGCCTTGTCAGCTTTAGAACAAGCGAGGATAGCAGAAGTAGAGGCGAATACTCAGCGAGACAGTGCTACGGCTGCCCAGCAAAGAGCAGAAATAGCTAAAATTCAAGCAGAAATAGCTACCAGAGAAGCCGTTTATCAAAGGACTCAGGCAGATTCTGCCAAGGTTGAAGCGGTGGTGCAGCGAGACAATGCAGTAGCGCAAGAAAAAATTGCTATTTCGGCACAAAAAACTTCTGAAAAACTACGTTACCAAGCGGTAGCCCAATCCATGGCACTTAAAGCCAAAGACGTGCCTGATGATCAATTGAGAGGGGTCATTGCCAAACAAGCTTATGATTATTTCATTGCTTATAAAGAACCCGATACGCAATACAATGGCGACATTTATGCGGGGGCTTATTATGGAATTAAGGGCTTATTGAAATTGGATCAATACGAGAAGAATCGAGAAGCGGGTAGAGATGCAGCTGCTTTTAAGGCGGATTCAGCTTTTAATCAGTACCATGGACATACCCAAGTAGGACCCGGTAGGGAAGTGGTCAATGTACGAAGTGTTACTTTTTCAAAAGACGGTTCTAAAATGTACTCTGCGGGAGGAGATGGCCGCCTGTTACAATGGAATTTTGAAGACAGATCACATATTGAAGTGTATAGTCAAGCCAATGTAAATCGCGTGGTGAATATAAGCCCAAATGAGCGATGGCTTGCTTTAGGGACGAGTGAAGATGAAATTGATCTTTTTGATTTATTTGATATTCTTAAAGAACCCAAGAAACTCGAAGGTCATCGAGGTGCTGTGTATGACTTGGTTTTTTTTGAAGGAGATGTAGGTTTCGCCAGTGTAGGTGCAGACAAAAAAATCCTGCTTAACAATTACAATAGATCTATTTTATTGGCCGAGTTGGAGTTTACCACAAAAACCATAGCGATATCTCCCGATGGGAAATATTTAGCAGCAGGTTCAATGAATGGAGAAGTGCTTTTATTTGATTTAGAGGGCGTGAGCGCACCCAAAAAGATTGTCAGAAAGGACATGGAACAAAAGCCTATTCTTGATGTTAAATTCAGTCATAATGGTAAGTATTTGGCCATTGGAGGGCTTAATATTACCAACGGCTTAGGCTATGCTTTTATTTGGGATAGGGAAAATAATAAGCAATATGGTCCAGAACTTATGGGATTTTCAGCGCAGGTAAATGATGTAGAGTTTTCAAAAAATGATTCCTTGTTTGCTGCGTCAAGTAATGATAATTCAGTTAGGTTTTGGGATATGGATCCAGACAATATTTTCGATTTACCTACCATCATTTATGATCATCAAGGTTGGGTTTGGGATGCAAGTTTTCATCCAAATGGGGGATATTTGGTAACTGCGGCAGAAGATGGGTTGCTCAGGCGCTTTCCGCTGAAACCAGATCAAATGGTTGATGATTTGTGTAATTATATTAAGCGTAATATGTCAGATATAGAATGGCGTCAGTACGTAGGGGATGGGGATGAGATTCCTTGGGTGGAAACGTGTATAGGCAAGGTTAAGCCAAACGAGGAAGATTCAAACCCTGAAATAGAAGGGGAAGGGTCAAACGAGG